>DATHIJ010000487.1:0-4165 GCA_035489975.1 Propionibacteriaceae bacterium
CTGTCGCGGTGCTGCGCCGCGTCCTTGAGCTGGAGGAGAGCCGTGGCCTTGCCGCCGCTGGTAGCGCCCGCCGATGAGCTGACCATCGACGAGGTACGCCGTTACAGCCGTCACTTGATCATTCCCGATGTCGGGATTGCCGGCCAAAAGCGGTTGAAGAACGCCCGGGTACTGGTGATCGGGGCCGGAGGCCTGGGCAGTCCAGCGCTGCTTTATCTTGCAGCGGCGGGCGTCGGGACGCTCGGCATCGTCGACTTCGATACAGTCGATGAATCCAATCTGCAGCGCCAGATCATTCATGGCCAATCCGACATTGGAAAGTCCAAGGCCCAGTCAGCCAAGGAGTCCATCGTCGAGACCAACCCGTTCGTCAAAGTGGTGGTACACGATGTCCGGCTGGACAACGACAATGTGCTGGAGATCTTCAGCCAGTACGACTTGATCATCGACGGCACTGACAACTTCGCAACCCGCTATATGGTCAACGATGCAGCGGTGCTCCTGGGGAAGCCTTATGTGTGGGGCTCCATCTACCGGTTTGACGGTCAAGTCAGCGTTTTCTGGGCTGAACACGGCCCGTGCTATCGCTGTCTTTACCCTGAGCCTCCACCACCGGGCATGGTGCCGAGTTGCGCTGAGGGCGGCGTTCTTGGGGTGCTCTGTGCCTCCGTCGGGGCCACGCAGGTCACCGAGGGGATCAAACTGCTGACCGGCATCGGCGAACCGCTGGTCGGGCGGCTCCAGATCTACGACGCGCTTGAGATGAGCTGGCGGCAGTTGGGTGTGCGCAAGGACCCACACTGCGCAGTCTGCGGCGAGAACCCCACCGTCACCGAGCTGATCGACTATGACGAGTTCTGCGGAGCGATCACCGATGAGGCGGCCGAAGCTGTGGCGGGACACACAGTCGGGGTCCAGCAGCTAGAGGAGTGGCTCGCCGAGCGGGACTCGGGGAACAAAGACTTCGTCCTCATCGACGTACGCGAAAAGGTCGAGCGGGACATCAATCGGATTCCTGGATCCGTTCTGATTCCGAAGGGTGATTTCCAGACCGGTGCTGCCCTGGCGGACCTACCGCATGACAAGCAGGTCGTGCTCTACTGCAAGACCGGCGTGCGATCTGCAGAGGTATTGGCCCTGGTCCACGGAGCCGGGTTGGCCGACGCGGTACATGTCGGTGGCGGTGTCAGTGCCTGGGTGCGCCAGATCGACCCGTCGCAGCCCGCGTACTGAGCAGCGCCCCCTCCGTACTCACCGCTCTCGTCGGAAAGCTGGGTTAACCCACTTTGCTGACGCTTTACACAGGCTGCAACGTGTGTGAGGTGCGCGGAATCTGGGTTAACACAGGTTTCTGCAGCCTAAGAGGGCGGCTACGACAGTGCCTGCCAGAGCCATCACAAAGCCTCGGTACCAATCGGTACCGAGGCTTTGTGATGTGGTGGCAAAACTCAGATCGCGTGGACCTGGTCGGCCTGTGGGCCCTTCGGCCCTTGGGTGGTTTGGAACTCCACACGCTGGCCCTCGTCGAGCGTCCGGAATCCCGTCGACTCGATCGCGCTGTAATGGACGAAAACGTCCGGACCGCCGCCGTCCACGGCGATGAAGCCGTAGCCCTTTTCGGCATTGAACCACTTAACGGTTCCCTGCGCCATGAAACATCTCCTAGCGTCTGCATTCGAAACCGCACCTCACGGTCCCGACTGCTGTTGGACGCCAGGCCTTTCCTCACGCCCACGCAAAGTTCTGGGGGCGTAGCACTTACCACACAGACTTGCAACAGCGGTCCCTAGCCTGTCATAGATCACAGCGCAATGTGAACCCTGCCCGCCGTTGTGTCGCGACGAGTTTTGATCACCGCGCCGAGACGATTTCAGCTGCTAGGTTTGCGGTTTCTTCAACCGTGCCCGTTCCATGTCAACGCGGTCACCCTGGAGCGGAGTCTTGTCGGCTTTGAGAAGTCTCAGGCCGTGCTTCTCGAGGTTGCGGGCCGGCCGCCCGTCCGCGCGTACCACGCGCCACCATGGCACTCCGCCGCCCAGCAGCGCCATGACATGACCCACCTGCCGAGGTCCGCCGCGGCCCACAATCTCGGCAATGTCTCCGTACGTCGCGACCTGGCCCGGCGGTATTCGCTCGACGACGCTCAACACCTGTTCGGCGTAGTCGTCATCCATCCATCTCACCAGTCCTCGGTGCCCAGCCCGCCCTTGAACGGGCCCGTCACCGCAGAGGTGATCCACCCGCCGTAATAGCCTCCGGGCTGCGGCACCACTCGCTCGCCATCAACCAGGCACTCGTCCATTGCCCCGGCATAGATCCCTAGATGATCATGAATCGCCGCGAAGCTGGCTTTGGGGTGTGAGTAATACCACGCTCCCCGGGCGGCCACTTTGGTGCCACCGATGACATCCAGGTAGGCAGCTCGGCCCTTCCACTCACAAAACGAAGTCCCGGGTGCCGGCCTCAAAGAACCCTCGATGAAGGCAGCACGAGGCAGGTAGTAGGTCGGTGGGTGTCCTGTTTCCAGAACGCGCCAGCTGGACCGGGTCTCACAGATCTCGACGCCGCCCAAGATCACGATGATCTCCTCGTCGCTGGCTCGGATCGCTGGCGGGCGCGGATAGTCCCAGACCGATTCCTGACCTGGTGCGATGGGTTCAGGGACGGGACGAGCAGGCATGGGTGGAGCGTACGCCGACGCCAACTCACCTGATGCTTCACGTAGCCGCGATACTGAACCAGTGAGAACGCCGCGCAGCCCCACCCCGGGCGTCGAGCTGCGCCACGCAGAGCAGCGTTTCCTCAGCCGAACTGATGGGGCCAGGACCCTTCACAGCTTTTCCTTCGGCGAACACTACGATCCGACGAACATCGACTTCGGTCCCCTCATGGTCAACAATGATCATTTGGTACGCGTCGGCGCCGGCTACCCTGACCATTCACATCGTGACGCCGAGATTGTCACCTGGGTACTTTCCGGATCACTTGTCCATGAAGACTCGCGCGGTAACTCAGGGCTGACCTACCCCGGACTGGTGCAGCGGATGAGCGCAGGCTCGGGCGTCGTGCACGCCGAGCGCAACGATGCCTACCGGATCGATCCGACGCTTCCCGCCCAGCCCGTCCACTTCATCCAGATGTGGATCAGGCCTGACGAGGCCGGTGTCGCTCCGAGCTATCAGCAAGGGGAGCTGGCACTTGGTGATCTTGCCAGGGACTGGGTGCCGATCGCCTCTGGTCGGCACTCCGATGCGGTGGTGAGCCTCGGCAGCGCCAGCTCCACGCTATGGGTCAGCGTGCTGCCAACCGGGATTTCGCGCAGGCTGCCAGATGGTGATCTGCTGCATGTCTACCTGGCGCGCGGACTTGTGGACGTTGACACGATCGGGCGGTTGGAGCCGGGCGATTCGCTGCGGCTGTCAGGCGGCGCGGCCCAGCTGAGGCTCTCCGCACGCGAAGAGGCGGAAGTGCTGGTATGGGAGATGGCAAGGGAAGAAGGAATCCGACGATGAGCACACTGCGGGTCGCCGTTGCCCAAATCCTCAGCGGGTCAGACCCTCAGCAGAACCTGGAACTCGTGGCGACGCAAACGGCCGAGGCGGCCGATCACGGCGCGCAGCTGGTGGTGTTCCCCGAGGCAACCATGCGCCGCTTCGGCCTGCCGCTGGCCGAGATCGCCGAGCCCGTCGACGGCCCCTGGGCACAGCAACTCCGAAAGATCGCCGATGATCATCAGCTGGTAGTCGTCGCCGGCATGTTCACCCCGAGCGGGAACGGCCGAGTCCAGAACACGCTGCGCTGCGTCGGAACAGGTGTCGATGCGCACTACGACAAGATTCACCTCTTCGACGCGTTCGGCTTCCGCGAATCCGACACGGTCGCGGGCGGGGCAGAGCCAGTGATCATCACGATCGGAGAGGCAAAGATCGGCCTCACCACCTGCTACGACGTACGGTTTCCCGGCCTCTATCTGAAGCTTGCTGAGCTCGGAGCTCAGGTGATGTGTGTGGCCGCGTCCTGGGGTGCCGGACCGGGCAAGGTCGAACAGTGGCAGCTGCTGACCCGGGCACGTGCGCTGGACTGCACCTCGTATCTGGTTGCTGCTGCCCAAGCGGACCCTGCCGCAACCGGAATTTCACTCGACGGGCGAGCACCAACCGGGGTT
>DATHIJ010000488.1:0-10492 GCA_035489975.1 Propionibacteriaceae bacterium
TGACGCGGCGCCCACCGAGGCGGGCGCCGTGCCTGACACGTCATCAGACAAGTGACCATGCGTGCTCTGTTCAACTTGTTGGTCCAGGACCAGCCTGGAACGCAACTTCCCGTCCGGGATGGGTGATCGCCGCGTGGGTGCTTGCTTGACGTGCTAGGTCTGCCGATTCGTCGGTCAAGACTGTGCGCGGTGGTCTGTCGACCGCCACCCTAGTAGCCCACTCCATCTCGACGAATCGGGTTACCTTGGAATCCTTTCTACCCCCATCCGGACACAATGGAAAGGCCCATCGGCTAGCAGAAATTTGTGCTTTTCCGCCCTGGTCGGTCGGTGTTGTGACACCAACCGGTTGCTGCGGGCCAAGATCAAATTGCATTGAGCGAGCCGCAATGGCGGCGAATCATTCATGCCGCTTTCAGGAAAGCGTTGTCCACAAGCCGGACCACCTCGAAGCGTTGTCCACCGTTGCAGGCGGTTCCAAGCGTCATCCACAGATTTCGCCGCCCGCGGCGCATCCCGGGCTGGCCTCAACACACTGCCGACATGGACCCGCACCGGCTCGGTCAAGCCACTGTCGTGGTCGCGACTGCCGACTCCGAGCTGCTTGACCACGTGCTGTCCGTCACCGCAGTGGTCGGGGTCGAGCCGCTGATCCTGAGCGACCCTGGCTTGTTGCGCCAGCACTGGGCTACGGCGTCAATGCTCCTGCTCGGCATCGATCAGGCGACTCGTGTCGCGGCGCTGGGGTTGCCGCGTCGAGCGGATCTCTATCTTGTTGCGGGGGGAAAGGCCTCCGCTGCTCAGGCACAGCAGTGCTCGATACGACTCGGGGCGGCCGTGTTATCCCTGCCATCCAGCGCAGGTTGGTTGTCAGACGCTCTCGCCGCGATCAGCGGAAAAGGTCAGGGGACCGGCAGCATCGTCTGCGTGGTCGGTGGCTCAGGCGGTGTTGGTGCTTCGACGCTGGCATCAGGGCTCGCCTTCGTCGCCGCTCGAACCTCGCAGCGCACCGTGCTGATTGACGCCGACCCGCGCTCCGGTGGGCTCGACCTCCTGTTGGGTGCAGAACGGACAGCTGGCTGGCGATGGCCGCGGCTCGCCACAGCGCGCGGGCACCTTGGTGACCTAACCGGGCAGCTGCCAACTGTGGAGGGCGTTGACGTGTTGTCGATGGCCCGTGATGATTCCACGCCAGGCTGGGACCTGCGGGCCGAGCAACTCAACTCAGTGTTGCAGTCCGCCACGCGAAGCCATGGGATCACCGTTGTCGATCTGCCTCGAACGCTTGGCGCAGCCGCTGGTGAGGTGCTCCGTCAAGCCAAGCTAGCAGTGCTTCTGGTGCGGGACGACGTCCGTGGGATCGCCGCTGGGCGTGAAGTAGTCCGTGAGCATGCGGGCGCGTGTGATTGCTTTGGCCTGGTGGTCCGGCGGGGTCGGCTGCGCCTGTTGGAACCGCAGTTGGTAGCCACAGTCGTCGGTTTGCCACTGCTTGGTTCGTTTGTCGATGACCCGGCGTTGGTTTTGGCCGCTGAGCGAGGCGAGCCGCCGGCGCGGTCTACGCGTAGCGCAGTAGCACAGCTTTGTCGACAACTGCTCAGCGATCTGCCGCAGACGCACCTGGCCGAAAAGGCCTTGGCGACGACATGACTGTCGCACTGAACTCCGCTGGCACTGGAAATCTGGACGCAGAGGGCTTAGCGCTTGACCTAGTCCGCGATCGCCTGGCCGGTCTGGGCCGCCAATATTCACCCATTGACGTGGCCACAGCCATGCGAGCCGAAGGTCTCGTTGTCAGCGACTCGGCCGTACTCGACACGGTGGAGTCGTTGCGGCGGCACAGTCTCGGCGCTGGCCCATTGGAGCCGCTGCTACACGAGCCTGGTGTGACCGACGTTCTGGTCAACGGTCCGGACCAGGTCTTCATCGATCGCGGTGCCGGGCTCGAACTGACGGACCTTCGATTTCCGTCCGAACTCGACGTGCGCCGGCTTGCTCAGCGTCTGGCAGCATCCGTCGGCAGGCGTCTCGACGACGCGATGCCCTTCGTGGACGCGAGGCTGGCCGACGGGAGTCGGGTACATGCAGTGCTAGGCACTTTGGCATCACCAGGCACCTGCATTTCGTTGCGCGTGCCCGCGGCGCGAAGCTTTTCGCTCGAAGACTGTGTCGCTGCGGGCTCATTGACGCCCGGTGCGGCGCAACTTCTGGCTCGCATAATCGAGGCCAAACTGGCGTTTCTGATCAGTGGAGGCACTGGCTCGGGCAAAACGACGCTCCTTGCGGCACTCCTGGCTCTAGTGCCACCGCACGAGCGGATCGTCATCGTCGAGGACTCGCGGGAGTTAGCACCCAACCACCCGCATGTAGTACGGATCGAGGGTCGGCCCGCAAACACTGAGCACGCCGGGGCGATCACCCTGACCGACCTGGTCCGGCAGTCCCTTCGAATGCGTCCGGACCGGCTGGTGGTTGGTGAGGTACGCGGTGCGGAGATCTGCGATCTGCTGACGGCGATGAATACCGGTCACGAGGGTGGCTGTGGGACAGTGCACGCGAATTCCACGGCCGATATCCCGGCTCGGCTGGAAGCCCTGGCATCACTCGGTGGGGTCCCGCGGCACGCACTGCATGCGCAACTGGCTTCCGCGCTGGATGCGGTGGTACACGTTGCTCGCGACGACTCCGGGATGCGCCGGGTGGCTGAGATTTCGATCTTGGTACGCGAGCCAGCAAGCGGACTGGTTCGCAGCGAGTGCGCCGTGGACTTCCGCTCTCCCGGCGACACAGTGCGCGGCCCTGGCTGCCGCCAGTTGGAACGAATGCTCGACAGTTGATCATGATGCTGGTTTGTCTCGGCTGTGCGATGCTCGCTGCGTGGCTAGCGGTGTCACGCCCGGCCGCGCGAAGTCTCGAAAGTCGGCTCGCCCCGCCAGCCCCGACACCGGTTGTGAATGCCGGCTTCGAGGGCGGACCAGGCCGGCGACGATCATGGACTGTCGCCGCGAGCTTGATCATCTTGTTGGTTCTGATCATTGCTGCCGGCTTTTCTGGAGAGGCTAGGGGCGCTGTACTTGCCAGCGCGGGGTTGCTCGTGGCGGTGACAACCGGCCGATTGATCGTCTCGTACCGACGACGAAGATCTACCCTTCGGGCGCGGGCTGATGTTGCGCAGGCGTGCACCGTATTGGCGTCCTACCTGCGGGTCGGCCAGGTGCCATCTGCTGCGCTGGCTATCGCGGCCGCTGACTGCGACGTGCTTCGCGAGGGTCATCGGGCACACACGCTCGGTGGTGATGTGGTGAGTGTCTGGCGACAGCAGGCTCGGCGCAGGGGGCACATCGGCCTCCTTGACCTGGCGCGGGCCTGGCAGGTGTCAGTGGAGACCGGCGCTGCGATGTCGTCGATGTTGGACCAGGTCGCGACCAGCCTCTCGGCCGACCAATCGCTGATAGGAGTTGTCAATAGCGAGCTCGCGGCTGCCCGGGCGACTAGCAAGGTCATGGCGGCCTTGCCGCTGTGTGGCATTGGCCTCGGCTATCTCCTGGGAGGTGATCCCGCCCACTGGTTGTTGGCCGGGCCGGCCGGCTGGGCATGCCTGCTGCTAGGGGTGCTGCTGGCTTGTGTCGGTGTGCTGTGGATCGAGGCTCTGGCTCGACGCGCCTCCCCGCAGGGATAGCCGATGCCTGCCAGCTTGTTCCAAACGATGCTGACTGGGCTCGGCACATTGTCTGCAACCGCTCTGCTGTCTGCCGGCTTGGCCGGATTGGCGGTGTTTCTGGCGTTGCGGCAGCCGGCGGGAGAGCTCCGCCGGCTGACACGCAGGAGATCAAAGCTGGCTGATGTGGTGGCACCGCTGATTCGGCTGATCCAGGGGCGTGCGGATGCACCGCAGCTGCTGCGCCGCGTGCTGCTCAGCCTGGCCTGCGCCCTCGGACTCACTCTTGCTGGGGCGGGGATCGATGGCTGGCTGGGGCGGGTGATCTGGTTTGCGCTGCCGGTCGTCGCGGCAACCGGTGTTCTGGTCCTCGGATGGATCGAGCCGCGGTCGGCCCGCAGCCGCCGACAGCAGTTGATCATGGAGGTGCCGCAGGCGCTCGAGCTGATGGCTGCCTGTCTGGGAGCTGGCTTGCCGGCGCGTACGGCGTGCGCGGCGGTAGTGCGGGCCTTCGAAGGCGCTGTCGCTGATGATCTTGGTCAGGTGCTGGCGTTGCAGCAGCTAGGTGTCCCCGATGCGGCAGCCTGGCGCACCCTTCATGATCATCCGCAGTTGGGCCTCGCGGCCGCTGATCTGGCGCGGTCGGTCGAGTCGGGAACCTCGATGGTGGAAGGGCTGCGACACCAGGCCGCGGCGGCTCGTGAGGCACGGCGAAGCGTTTTGCAGGTGCGCGCGCGGACGGTTGGCGTACGCAGTGTGCTGCCGCTGATGATGTGTTTCATTCCCTCCTTCCTGCTCCTGGGAATTGTCCCGGCCGTCGTTTCAGCCGTCTTCCACGCACTCCCGTGACGATCTTGGCCAACTGCGCACCTGTGATAGGCGGCTGGTCAATATCCCACGCTACGTGGGACGTCGACGCTGTACATGGCGTGCATGCCATGTACAGCGTGAGCAGGCTTGGTACAGCTTGTGGCCAACCGGACACGACCGGCTTCTTCAGGACTCAATTGCCGTCTCCAGGACTACAAACGGTTTCCACCACCGCGGTTTCCACCATCGCCGTCAAGACGGGCGGCGCGGCCGGCCATCAGGTGTGCGTTTTCCATCACCGCCGTCAAGACGGGCAGTGCGAGCGGCCATCAGGTGTGCGTTTTCCATCACCGCCGTCAAGACACCGGCGACCGCCAATTAGTCGCGATTGCTGCCCTGACGAGACGCGATATGCACAAGCCCGCAAGCAGCCCGAGCGCTGTCAACAGATTCTGGCCGCACCGCACTATCGAGCGCTTGATCAGGAGACTCAAGACGCATCCAGACCGATGCCGCACCGGGGCAGGTGCGCAACACCTGATGGGGGAACTATGACGAATGACATCTCTGTGGTGGACACAGACGCGGTGCTCGAGGCAATGCCAAGCCGTCGTGACCAGCGTGGCATGGTCAGCGCCGAGTGGGCGGTGGGCATCATTGCCGCCGTCGCGATCGCTGGTGTGCTGCTTGGAATCGTGACAAGCGGACCGGTCCACGACGCGTTGCTCGATTTCATCTTGATGGTGATCCGGTCGTTCTCTAACTCCATCCAGTGAGGCTGCGGCGCGCGAGGTGAGTGGGCAATCGTGGCATTGCGAATGATCAGAGAGCAGGACGCGCGGGGCATGGTGACGGCCGAACTGGCCGTCACGACCCTGGCCGCGTTCGCACTGCTGACCGCGATGTGCTGGGGGATCTATCTGGTCGTCACGCAACTCCGCTGTGTTGACACTGCGGCCGCGATCGCGCGTCAGGCAGCCCGCGGGGACACAATCGCGGTCGCCAAGGCCAAAGCTGCGGCGCCCTCGGGAGCGACGATCGCCATCGACGAGCGTCCGAGCCTGGTCACGGTGACCGTGCGGGTGAAGGCTCGACCGCTGGGTCGTTGGTTGGCTGCCGTGCCGCTCGAGGCTCGGGCCCAGGTGGTTCCGGAGCCAGCTGCGGGTGAGGGCTCCTAGCATGCCGAGGATCGTGCGCTCCGAGCTGGGCAACGCATCAGTGCTTATGGCCGGGATCCTCGGCATTGTTGTGGCACTCAGTAGCGCCGCATTGGTGATTGCGGGATACGCCGCCGGCTATCACCGAGCTCGTGCCGCGGCCGACCTCACTGCATTGAGCGCGGCGGCGGCGTTTCAGGATGGTCGGGACCCGTGTATGCAGGCGGGCCTGACGGCCCGGCAAAACGATGCCCAGCTGGACGGCTGCAGCAAAGTCGGCGATGCAATCGATTTCGTTGTGACCGTGCGCGTCTCAGTGCTGGCGCGTAACCGCCTCCCTAACTTGCCGAGGACGGTCGCGGCACAGGCTCACGCAGGTCCGGTCTCGTAGGTCTCCGGCTCGCCGGGCTCGAGCTGAGGTGGTGTGACGCTGATGGTGGCCTTGCCTGCGTCCAGATCGATACCCATTGGTGGGCCGGCGCCGTGTGATGGGCGCACCACGAGCATCCGCTGGCGATCCCGTTCCTCGCGCAGGTGCTTGAGGCCCGGCTGGAAGATCTCCAGAAAGCTCACTTCTCGGGCTCGTCGCGGGTCAGCGCGTCTGCCTCATCAAGCATCGCCTGTCGCTCAGCCGCGGTGGTTGGGGATTTGCCCTCCAGATCCAGGCTCGACTTGTCCTCGGCAGCTTCCGGCTTCGCCGGCTTGCTCGTCACCGTGGTGCTCGAGGTCTCAGTCGTGGTCGTGGTCGTCGAGGTCTCTGTCGGCCCGATTGAGGAACTTGCGGCAGCAGCATCTGAGGTTTCCAGCTCCTTCAGTTGCCTGCGCCGTGCCCGCCCGCGCCGGATACCGGTACGCAGCAACAGGAGAGCCAGGATGGTTACCGCCATGGTGATTGCACCAGTGATGAAAATGCCTGCGCTGGTCACTTTGAGGACGGCCCCGAAGATGGATAAGTCGTAGATGTCCGGGTTGCTGATGAAAATCGCAAGAACCAGTACGACAACCAGGACAAGCAGTATCAACCCGAGCACAGCCATAGCGTCATTATCGCTCGTGGGCGTACGCTCTACTGAGCGACGCGAAAGAGGCGTCTTCCCAGTCGTCGCTCACGGGCCCTGAGAGGTCGATTCCCAGCCATCGGACCTGGCCGCGGGCCCATCGCGATGTAGCCGCGTGTACGCCTCGATGACGAAACCAGTGCCACTTGTGGTTAGACTTCGCGAGCGGCTAAGGGCAGTAGCCGCGAGTGTCGAACGTCTCAGGAGGGCGATGTATGTCCCTACTTCCAGTTCCCTTGGAAGTGACTTCTATTAACTTGTCGGGAGTCAACCTGACATTGGTCGCAGTTGTGGGCGTCATCGCCTTGATTGCGCTTGTGATGGCTATGATCTTCCGCCGCGAGGTGCTTGCGGCCAACGACGGCACCCCCAACATGCAGCAAATCGCCCGGGCCGTCCAGGAGGGTGCGAGTGCCTATCTCGGCCGTCAGTTCCGCACCCTTAGTGTGTTTGCGGTCGCGGCTTTTTTCCTTTTGCTGCTGCTGCCAGTGCACGCCAGCGAGGACTTCAGCACGCTGAGCTTGCGCATTTGCCGCTCCGTCGCTTTCCTTGCCGGGGCGGTCTTTTCTGCCCTGATCGGTTTTCTGGGGATGTGGCTCGCGGTCCGCGCTAACGTACGCGTCGCCGCTGCCGCCCGCAGTGAAGGTCGCGATCCCGCCATGAAGATCGCCTTCCGGACCGGTGCGCACGTCGGCATGGCTACGGTCGGGCTGGGCTTGTTCGGTGCCGCATTGGTGGTCTTCATTTTCCGCGGTGACGCCCCGACAATCCTTGAGGGCTTTGGCTTCGGTGCCGCAATGCTCGCGATGTTCATGCGCGTCGGCGGCGGCATCTTCACCAAGGCGGCTGATGTGGGCGCCGACTTGGTCGGCAAGGTCGAGCAGAACATTCCCGAAGACGACCCACGAAACGCCGCGACGATTGCGGACAATGTGGGCGACAACGTCGGGGACTGCGCGGGTATGGCCGCCGATCTGTTCGAGTCTTACGCCGTCACCCTTGTCGCGGCCCTGATACTCGGCAGGGCGGCTTTTGGTGAGTCCGGCCTAGTGTTCCCGCTGATCGTGCCCGCAATCGGGGTCATCACTGCCATCATCGGTGTCTTCCTGACCCGGCCACGACCGGGTGAGAACGGACTCAAGACCATCAACCGCTCGTTCTATCTCTCTGCAGCGATCTCTGCGGTGCTGGTGGCGATCGCGGCCTTCACCTATCTGCCGTCCTCCTTCGCCGCACTCGGCGTGCCTGACGTGGTCCATGGGCTGATCGACGATCCGCGGATTGTCGCCATTGGCGCGGTCGTCATTGGCATCGTGCTGGCCGTTCTCATCCTCAGCCTGACCGGCTACTACACCGGCACGGAGGATCGCCCGGTCAACAATGTCGGCAAGACCTCGCTGACTGGCCCGGCAACAGTCGTACTTTCCGGCATTTCGGTCGGGCTTGAGTCGGCGGTCTACACCGCCATCGTCATTGCTGCAGCGGTATACGGCGCGTTCCTCCTCGGTGGTTCAGGGATCGTCGGCCTATTTGCCATCGCCCTCGCCGGGTGCGGCCTGCTCACCACCGTCGGCGTGATCGTGGCGATGGATACCTTCGGTCCGGTCTCCGACAACGCCCAAGGCATCGCCGAGATGTCGGGCGACGTACACGGCGCAGGAGCGCAGGCGCTCACCGAGTTGGATGCGGTCGGTAACACGACTAAGGCCATCACCAAGGGGATCGCGATTGCCACCGCCGTGCTTGCCGCAACCGCCCTCTTCGGGTCATACACCGACGCGATCCGCACTGTGTTGGTTGAGAATTATGACCAGTTCATAGAACAGGCCGTCGTCTTTGCGCCACAAACCCTCGTGGGCCTGCTGCTTGGCGCCGCTGTCGTCTTCTTGTTTTCGGGCCTGCTGATCAGCGCAGTTGGTCGTGCGGCCGGCGCTGTTGTCTTCGAGGTACGCCGTCAGTTCCGGGAGATCCCCGGGATCATGGATGGCACCGGCAAGCCCGAGTACGGCAGAGTGGTCGACATCTGCACCAAGGACTCGTTGCGCGAGCTGGCAACGCCGGGACTCCTCGCAATATGCGCTCCGATTGCCGTGGGATTCGGCCTCGGCTCGGCGGCCTTAGCGGGTTACCTCGGGGGTGCTATTGCTGCGGGCACGTTGATGGCGGTCTTCCTCGCCAACTCGGGCGGTGCATGGGACAACGCAAAGAAACTGGTCGAGGACGGTCACCACGGCGGCAAAGGTTCGCTTGCCCATGCCGCAACGGTGATCGGTGACACCGTTGGCGACCCGTTCAAAGACACTGCAGGACCTGCGATCAACCCGCTCATCAAGGTCATGAACCTGGTGTCCCTGCTGATCGCGCCGGCGGTTGTCGCCATGTCGCCGCTCAGCACCACACCGAGTCCCGTGCGCTATGCCATCGCTGGCGTGGCGTTGGCCATCATCATCACGATGGTGACCATCAGCACCCGCCGCGAGGTGGCGATCGCCAGCGAACCAGACCAGTCCCAGCTCGAGGGGAAGAACACGGTCCAGGTCCCGATTGAGCAAACCGAGACAAAGGTTGACAAACTAGCTCAATGAGCGACGCCGGTCGTTGGTGCCTGCCGGATCCAGCCCGCAAGGCACACTGGATTGCGATGAGCAGCAATTCCTACGGCGACGGTTCCACACGCGGTTTCGACAAACTGCCGCCCGATCTGTACCAGCCTGACCCCGCGCTGGCTGGCTATCCGCCACCGCAGCCAGCACCGCCGATGGGATCGATCGGCTACGGCCAGCCGGCTCCAGGACAGCCGTATGGCCACGTCGGCCCCTACGGACCGCCTGGCTACCCTCCGCCGACGTCGGTCCCAACAAGCGCACTGCCCGAGGTCCCACGCCCTTATCAGCAGATGCTCCGCGGCCCGCGGTATCGCTGGTGGAAACCGCTGCTCTGCCTGCTGCTCGTCATACTGCTGGCGTTCTCCATGATGGCGCTCGCGCTCGTGCCCGTGCTCATCGCGGGCTGGATCACCGGTACGGACCTCATCACAACAATGGACATCACCAACCTCGGTCCGATCGGCTTCATCTACCTGAATCTCTCCCTCATTGCGCTCATCCCAGCCAGCGGCTTGTCGATCTGGATCGTGCACGGCATCCGGCCGAAGTTCTTGTCGTCTGTTGCGGGTGGCATCCGGTGGCGGTGGCTGCTGCGGTGCATTGCGGTCATCCTGCCGTTGTGGGCGGTCTACATCGGGCTAGCTGCTCTCGTCACCCCATTCACCTCTCCCCGCCCCACTCAATGGGTGGCGCTGCTGATCATCGTGCTGCTCCTGACACCATTGCAGGCAGCGGGCGAGGAGTACTTTTTCCGCGGCTGGATCATGCAGAATATCGGGGCCTGGTTCTCGCGGCCCATCGTCGGGCTGGTCGTCTCGCTCGTCGTCTCAGCGGTCACCTTCTCCACGTTGCATCTCAGCCGGGACCCATGGGTGTTGGGCGGCATCGCCTGCCTCGCGGTGGCATCCGGGCTGGCGGCCTGGCGGACCGGCGGACTAGAGGCCGGCATAGCCATGCACGCCGTGAACAACATGCTGGTCATAACCGTCATCGTCCTCTCCGGAAATTGGTCGCAGGCCTTCATCCAGACGGAGACCACGCGTACTCCGGCGGCGCTGTTGCTCGCGGGGGCGGTGTACGGGATCGCGCTCGCCTTGATCCTGTGGCAGGCCAAACGTGCCGGGGTGCAGCCTTACTACCAGCCCACTCGGCGGCTCACTCCGAGCAGCGCGATGCCCGCACCGACGTACCCTCTCAGCCAGTACC
>DATHIJ010000489.1:0-2205 GCA_035489975.1 Propionibacteriaceae bacterium
CCGACATAGATGACCTTGCCGCGGCTGGTGGAGAACTTCGAGCCACTCATCGTCAGGTACTCGCTCGACACGAGCTCGTCAGGCAAGCGAAGCTCACCGAGCGGCCCGACCGTGCCGCCATGATCACCTTCGCCGTTGTGCCCGAGCAGGATCCCGGGCCAGATCACCGAGTGGAAGACGATGTTGTCCTTGCCCATGAAGTAGTAACCGCGCGCCTCCGGGTCGATCCACCACTGCTGCCAAGCGTCCGGATCGCCGGTACGCCGCGCCCACTCCACCGATGCGGAGAGGTAGCCGATGACGGCGTCGAACCAGACGTAGATCCGCTTCATCGGTTGGTCGCGCCAGCCGTCCAGCGGTACCGGCACGCCCCAGTCCAGGTCCCGCGTGATGGCTCGTGGCCTGAGATCCTTCAGGAGGTTCTGGCTGAACTTCAACACATTGGGGCGCCAGTCGGTACGGGAGCCCAGCCACTTCCCGAGCGAGCCCGCCAGCGCCGGAAGGTCAAGGAAGAAGTGCTCGGTCTCGATGAACTTGGGCGTCTCCCCATTGATCCGCGATTTTGGGTTGATCAGGTCAATTGGGTCAAGTTGGTTGCCGCAGTTGTCACACTGGTCACCGCGCGCGCTGGGGTAGCCGCAGATAGGGCAGGTGCCCTCGATGTACCGGTCCGGCAACGTCCTTCCAGTGGACGGGCTCACAGCGCCCATCGCAGTCTGCGGCACTACGTAGCCGTTCCGGTGCAGGCCCAGGAACAGATCCTGAACAACCGCATAGTGGTTGAGGGTGGTGGTCCGGGTGAAGAGGTCGTACGACAGGCCGAGGCTGCGCAGATCCTCCACGATCACCCGGTTGTACTTGTCGGCCAGCTCGCGGTTACGCAAACCCTCGAGTTCGGCCTGAACCAAGATGGGCGTGCCGTGCTCGTCGGTGCCCGACACCATCAAGACATCGTGTCCACTCATCCGCATGAATCGCGCGAAGATGTCGGAGGGAACCCCGAATCCTGAGACGTGACCGATGTGGCGCGGGCCGTTGGCGTACGGCCAGGCCACGGCGGTCAAGACACGCGAAGTCATGCGCTAAACCTAGCCGGATAGGTGGAGTCCCAGATCCGTGCCCAAGTCGGGGCGACACCGTCGGAGTGCCTGCAGCGTGTCCACGTCAAGGCCCATGATTGTCCCCCGCCAGGTCGTCTGGCCCGAATGCCTGGGGCAGCAGCCCATTCAGCGGCAGGCTGCCCGAGGGGGTATCGACCAGGCACTCGGCACCACCGTGCTCCCAGAGCAGCTGACGACAACGGCCACACGGCATCAGCACCGACCCGCTTGCATCCACACAAGCAAGTGCGACGAGCCGACCACCTCCACTCGCGTATAGCGCCGACACCAACCCACATTCTGCGCACAGGCCCAACCCGTACGAGGCGTTCTCGACGTTACAGCCGGACAGCACCCGCCCGTCGTCAACCAGCGCGGCCGCACCGACTGGATAGCCAGAGTAAGGCGCGTACGCACGCTGGCTCGCGGCTCTGGCGGCGGCACGGAGCCGCTCCCAGTCGACAGGCTCAACGATCAGATCGCCGCCCGCTCGAAGGTGGTCGCCACGTCAGCGAGAACCTTGACGCCGACCGGGATGCACCTCTCGTCCACGACAAAGGTTGGTTGATGAATGTCAGGGCAGATCTCACCTGGGGTTCGCACACCGAGGCGCCCCAGGGCCCCTGGAACCTGCCGCAGCATCCAGGAGAAGTCCTCCCCACCAAGGGACTGCTCGGTCGTGGTCACCGTATCGGGTCCGAGCATCTCTTCGACGGCTCTGGTGAGTCGGCGTACGCCGCGTGCATGGTTGACCGCGGGCGGCACGCCGTCGGTCACCGCCACATCCACCTCGACTCCGAACGGCCGGACGATCTCGGCCGCCAGCTCAGGAATGAGTTGCTTGGCCAGCTGCCACCCCTCGGCATCGAGAGCGCGCAGCGTCCCGACAATCTCCCCTGTGCGCGGAATCGCGTTCGCTACTGAACCGGCGTGCAAGGATCCCCACATCAACGACACGCCGCTGCGCGGATCGATCCGACGTGACAAAAGCAACTGGGTCATGGTTGCCAGCGCGCCGAGCGCGCCGATGATGTCTTGGGTCAGTTGTGGCCGCGAGGTGTGCCCGCCGGTGCCGCTCACCAGGATGTTCACCTGGTCGACCGCA
>DATHIJ010000490.1:0-4037 GCA_035489975.1 Propionibacteriaceae bacterium
TGCCCGTAGGTGGTTCCAGCGAATCCATCTAGCTTCGTGGAATCGCTCCCGAACGCCATGCAGATCGGCGATGCGATCGACATCACCAGCGGCCTTGATTTCGTTATTGCGCGGCACGTTGACCCTGATGGTGACCACGAAGACGACCAAGTAGAGGATTAGCGCGGCCACGATCCATGGCAGCAGCGGTCGTCCGTCGCCGAGGTGGAGCGCCGCGGCGAGCGCAGTAAGCACCAGTGCACCCAAGAACGTCGCCATGAACGCGGGGTTGATGATCGCCCGGTCGACCGATTGAAACGCTGCCACGAAGGTCCGGTCGTCGGTCCGGCGCAGACCCGGCATGATCGCATTGCTGTAGATCCCGAACACGCCGGCCATCAGGCCCGTCGTCAAGGTGGCGGCAATCAGCACGGCGTCACGCAAGATTTCGGACATGTCTCACCTGTCGGAATCGACTATCGCCAAAGCGTCGCGATAGCAAACGCGGCGGCCATCCCGCCCATGCCGATGAGGATGTTCCAGTTGCCGAGCGCGTCCATGAACGGTATGTAGGTGCCGGCCACGTAATAGGTGATCAGCCAGGCCACGCCGATTAATCCGACCGTAATGAAGGTTGGCGGTACCCAGCGCCGACTCGCCGGAGGCTTGATTTTCTGTGGCTTCGACGCCTGCTGCTTCTTCAGCTTCTGCTTCTCTTCGGCTGATTTTCGGGTTCTCGACTCGGGCACCGGATTCTCCTTGCTGTTGAAGTAGGTAGCGTAGTCAAAGACTCGCCCCGCAAGCGATCTCAGCGGCTCGTCCGGGGAGAATTCCATGCTCGATCGAGAAGGACCAGACTTGGCCGAACGTAAGGTGTCCGATGCTTGGCGCAGGCTGGTCACGGTCCTGCGGCGAGCTCGCGACGCCCATCGGCGCCGGAGTCGACATCACGGACCGCTTGCTCGTACGCTCACCGCGGCGGTGTGTGCGTTCGCCGGACTGATGATCATCATTAGCGCGCTGCACGCGCAGGGCACCGATTTGCGACCGGCGCGGAATACCGATCTGGTCAGCCTGGTACAAGCCCAGTCGCGTCATAACACCGAACTGACTCGCGAGGTCACCGCGCTGCGTCAGGAAGTCGATGGGCTCGCCGCTGGCACCAACGAGCAGTCAGCCCGCGCCCCCGATCTCGCCAGGCAGGCCAACCGCGTCGGCCTGACGCCGGTCAGCGGCCCGGCGGTTACGGTAACCCTCGATGATGCCCCGTCGAGCGTCGCTGCGAATGGAATCGAACCCGACCTCCTGGTCGTCCATCAGCAAGACATCCAGGCGGTGGTCAATGCCTTCTGGAGCGGCGGAGCGGAGGCAATGACGATCCAAGGAAAGCGGGTGATCTCGACGACTGCGGTGAAGTGCGTCGGCAACACGGTGGTGCTGCACGGCATTCCCTACGGGCCGCCGTACGAGATCAGCGCCATTGGTGATCAAGCACGACTGCATGCCGCGCTCGCCGAATCCGAGCCGATCCAGATCTATCAGCAGTACGTCGAGTCCTACGGTCTGGTCTTTCGGGAGGAATCGGAGGCAAGCGTCAAACTTCCAGGGCACGAAGGCTCGCTCGACTTAGTCCACGCGGGGCCGCATACCGGTTCGCCGTGAGTAGCGAAGGCGACCAGTGGCACGCCGCGGACCTCACCTGGGCGAGAATGATCACGTGCCCGCAGTGAAGATCCTTGTCATCGACAACTACGACTCGTTTGTCTACAACCTGGTGCAGTATCTAGCCCAGATTGGCGCCGAGGTCGATGTCTGGCGCAATGACGACGCGCGGTTCGATGATCCCGATTTTGCGGTTGGCTTCGACGGGATCCTGCTCTCGCCCGGTCCAGGAACGCCTGAGGAAGCGGGAGTGTGCGTCGAGATCGTCCGCACCCACGCGGGGCGGCTGCCGATTTTCGGGGTCTGCCTCGGGTTGCAGGCGATCGGCGTGGCGTACGGCGCTGTGGTTGATCGAGCGCCCGAGCTGCTGCACGGCAAGACCTCGCGCATTCACCATCAGGGAGTCGGCGTGCTCGCGGGTCTTCCCTCCCCCTTCACAGCCACCCGCTACCACTCGCTGGCGATCGAACCGGCGACCCTGCCGGCTGCGCTGGAGGTTACTGCAACCACACCCAGCGGAGTGATCATGGCTGTACGCCACCGCGAGCTGCCGATCGAAGCGGTGCAGTTCCATCCGGAGTCAGTACTGACCGAGTGGGGTTACCAGATGCTGGCTAACTGGCTGGTGATCTGCGGTGATGCAGAGGCTCCAACGCGTGCGGTCGGCATGGCGCCGCTAATGTCGGCTCGCTGACTATTCCACCGCTACAAGGGAGAGGGGAAATCCAACTATGGCCTACGTCACCGTAGGAACCGAGAACAGCACCGACATCGAGCTTTACTACGAGGACCACGGCTTCGGCCGGCCTGTGGTGCTGATTGCCGGATATGTTCAAGACGGCTCCTCGTGGGAGAAGCAGACGGCGGCGCTCCTGGATGCGGGCAACCGGGTGATCACCTATGACCGACGCGGCTTCGGTAAGTCGAGCCAACCAACGACCGGGCACGATTACGACACCTATGCCGCGGACCTCAATAGCTTGTTTACGAAATTGGATCTGCGCGATACGGTGCTCGTCGGTTTCTCCATGGGCACTGGTGAGGTAGCCCGCTTCATCGGTCGGTACGGATCCCAGCGGGTGGCGAAAGCAGTGTTCATAGGCGCGCTCCAACCCTTCATGCTGAAGACCGAGGAGACCCCGGATGGCGTCCCACAGGAGGACGTCGACAGCATGCTCGACGCGATCAGGGCTGACCGCTATGCCTTCTTCACCAGCTTCTTCGAGAACTTCTACAACCTCGACGAGAACCTGGGCAGTCGGATCAGTGAGGAGGCGGTGCGAGCCAGCTGGCAGGTGGCAGCCAGTTCCTCTGCGTACGCCTCGGTCTGGGCCCCGGCGGCCTGGTACACCGACTTCCGCGCCGACATCGACAAGATCGACGTTCCGACGTTGATCATGCACGGTACCGGGGACCGCAACGTACCCATTGACCTCACCAGCCGGCAATTCGCCAAGGCGTTGCCCAGCGCAACCTACATCGAGATCGAGGGTGCCCCACACGGCATGCTGTGGACACATGGCGAGGAGATCAACAAGGCCTTGCTGGACTTCCTGGCGTAGTCGCCGGCCGGAGCGAAGAGTCGACCTCCCGGATTACCGTACGCCGCTCGGCCGGAATTGAACGCTGATCCGCGGACCAACGAGCCGAGCAGTCTTGGGGATCGCATGCTCCCAGGTGCGTTGACAGGAGCCGCCCATCACCAGCAGATCTCCGTGACCGATCAGGTGCCTGATAGTTGCGCCACCACCTAGCGGGCGAAGCAGGAAGGGGCGGGGTGATCCGAGGGACACGATCGCCACCATCGTGTCCTCGGACTTGCCACGCCCTATCGTGTCGCCATGCCACGCGACGGAGTCGCTCCCGTCGCGATACAGGCACAACCCAGCAGTCAGGAAAGGTTCGCCGAGTTCGCCTTCGTAGTGCGCATTAAGGGCCTCGCGCGCCGTCACCAAATCATGGTGAGGAAGGGGATCGTCCTCGCCATAGAAGCTCAGCAGTCGCGGCACGTCGACGACTCGCTCGTACATTTGTCGCCGCTCGGCCTGCCACGGCACTTGCTCCAGGAGGTCCTCAAACAGGCTGCTGGCACCGCTCAACCAGCCGGGCAGCAGGTCTACCCAAGCGCCTCGGCCGAGAGGCTGCCGGGTCACCATGCCGCCCAGCGGCCCCAACGCGAGGTGGTCGGTTGGTATCAGATCGAACAGAGACGTCTGAACAGCGCTAGACACAGGTTCACTCTAACACAGATATTCGATTATGCATTCGATTATGCTGTGAGGGTTATCTGGGAGGTCTTTCCTCGCCTTGCGCTGGTGTCGAGGTCGATGCCGACGTGGGTGTGGGTGTGGGCTGAGTCGTCGTCGTCGTCGGTGGCTCGGTCGGTGGCTCGGTGG
>DATHIJ010000491.1:0-2595 GCA_035489975.1 Propionibacteriaceae bacterium
CGAGCCCAGTGTCGCCGTGGGCGAGGACATCCTCAATGGCTGCTGCGTGAGCGGTGGCATCATCGGGGTCGGCTTCGAGCGGCTCGACCATAGCTCGGACGCAGCGCGCTGCGATGCCTGCGGAAACGAAGGCGTGCGCATCGTCCAAAGACAGCAAGCCCGCTTCAATGCCGATGCCGCGAGCAAGGAGCAGATCGCACAAGTCGAGGATCCCGTCCTCGCCCTGATTACGGCGAGGAGCCGCCGGATGCTCCCGATTCCCATTCAATGCAGCTTGCAACATGAGCTGTCTGCGGCTCGTGCTATTCATGATCACTATCAATCAGGTCCGTTGAGATCACCGGTCCGGCGCCAACGAGTTGCGACGGGCCTGTCATGAGCGGCACGAGGACACGCTCGACCTCCGGCCTGAGCACAGACAAGCCGGCGGTGGCTTGTTTCTCGCTTTGCCAGAGGTTGACGACGAGTCGGCGGCCGTTCATCAAGTCGACGACGACGCTGCCGAGGAAGCCAGGTTGTGCGGCGTGAAGTTTGTCGAACGCGGAGAGGCTTTCGTCGGCGGCGGCAAGCCTGGTCTCATCGAAGGAGTTGATTCGGGCTATGGCGTACATGGCGTCCCCTTTTGGTGGACATGTGATCGGATTGGCATTAGGCCGCGACGAGTAGCTTCATCGGTTGCCCCTTACGGTCCAGGCCGGTGTGGAGTTTTGTTCGCCGCAACTTCGATCTACCATTTACTTATGCAGCTAAAGATTAGTCGCATAACTAATCTGGGTCAAGGGGTGTTTGGCAGTGGACTATGAGCAGGCATCCGCAATCAACGCGGCAATCCGCGCCATCGGTATGCGGCATCGGGCGCTCGCCGGGGCGCTGCTCGCTCCGTTAGGACTACATCCTGGCCAGGAGGTATTGCTTCTGGAGCTTGATGCGAAGGGACCGCGGACGCAGGGTCAACTTGCGGTCGCCTGTGGATGCGAGCCGCCCACGATCACCAACAGCGTTCGTAGGCTCGAAGCCGCGGGTCTTGTCGTACGCCGGCCCTCTCCGAGCGACGGTCGAGCCACCATCGTGGATCTCAGTGAGAAAGGCCGAACGCTGATGCCGAAACTGAGAATCGCCTGGCTGCAACTCGGCGAGCAGACGGTCGCGGGGGTGACCACAAGAGCGCTGCCCGAGCTCACCGGTGCCCTCCAAGAGCTTGCCGCCAGCCTTGCAGCGGGGGACAATCCACGCCTAGCAGTCGGAAGTGCCTAGCCGGGCGGTGTGTCGCTACGGAAGAATGTTGCCTGCTCGGGGTTGGGGCCATTTCACTTCCAGGAGCGATCATGACCACGACTGCGCCGTCCCGAGACACGACCGCTGAGCACGCCCGGCTCGCTGAAGCCACTGGTCGGGCCGAGGACAACCTCTTCGAGGCGAACCCTTGGTACGAGTGGGGCCCCTACTTGTCGGAGCGGGCCTGGGGCACTGTGCGGGAGGACTACAGCGACAGCGGTGATGCCTGGAGCTTCTTTCCACATGATCATGCACGGTCCCGGGCCTATCGGTGGAACGAAGACGGGATGGCCGGTCTGTCGGACATTGGCCACGAGCTGTGCCTGGCCCTAGCACTCTGGAACGGCGTCGACCCGATCCTCAAGGAACGCATGTTCGGTCTCACAGGGCCGCAGGGGAACCACGGCGAGGACGTCAAAGAATACTGGTGGTACCTCGATGGGCTGCCCAGCCACGCGTGGCTGCGCTGGCGTTATCACTACCCGCAGGCGCCGTTTCCCTACCAGCAGCTAATCG
Source organism: Propionibacteriaceae bacterium (assembly GCA_035489975.1). Classification (GTDB taxonomy): domain Bacteria; phylum Actinomycetota; class Actinomycetes; order Propionibacteriales; family Propionibacteriaceae; genus Microlunatus. The sequence continues at coordinate 1,792 of DATHIJ010000491.1, forward strand.
ATGAGAACGCCCGGCGCTCTCGTGACGAACCCGAGTACGAGCTCATGGACACCGGTGTTTTCGATCATGGACGATACTGGGCGGTCGATGTCGCGTACGCGAAGGCGTCGCCGACCGAGATTCTCGCCAAGATCACCATCGAGAACCACGCCCCTGATGAGGCGACTCTTTCCGTACTCCCCACCCTCTGGTTCCACAACAACTGGCGGATCTCTGGCCGGGAAACCCCGGGACTGTTCTTGGAAGGAGACGGCATCGTCGTTGATCATCCGCGCCTCGCGGGATATCGGCTGGACGCTGCCCCGGCGGCCGACGGCGTACGCCCACAAGCCTTGTTCTGTGAAAACGAGACCAACGTGCCGCGGCTGTTTGGGGCTGCTGCCATCACGGAGTATCCCAAAGACGGAATCAACGATCACGTCGTCAGCGGCGCGAGCACGGTGAACCCGGATCAGCGTGGTACCAAGGCGTCGTGGTGGTACCAGATCACTGTTCCATCCGGAGGTAAAGCGGAATTACGACTCCGGCTGCACCGACCCGATCAGGCTGCGACATCGCCGGATGGGCAGTGGTATGGCAGCTATTTCGACAGTGTCATGGCAGATCGGGAGCGGGATGCCGACGAGTTCTATACGGCGCTGGCACCCGATGACATCGGCACAGAAGAGATGCGGGTATTGCGCCAGTCCTGCGCCGGTCTGATCTGGAGCAAGCAGATGTATCCGTATCGAGTGGCCCGCTGGCTGGAAGGCGACCCAGGTCAACCACCTCCACCGCAAGGACATCGATTTGGCCGCAATTCCG
>DATHIJ010000492.1:0-6170 GCA_035489975.1 Propionibacteriaceae bacterium
GGTCCCCATCCCGCTGAGCAGACATCCCGAGCTCTACCAGCCGCTGCTGATCGAACGCCTGCTTCAGCTCCCTCCACCCAGTGTGCCGTTGACGATCACCCTGTACCTGATCTTGATGATCAGTTGTCTGCTGGCTGCGGCCAATGTGCTGCCCCGGCTGGCCGGTGGGGTGGTGGCTGCAGCCTTCACATGGTGGACGGCAATCGGCATGAGCTACGGGAAGGTCGACCATGATCATCTCGCGCTCGTCGTCGCCTTGTGGGTGTTGCCCACTGTGGGAGTGATTGCCGATCGGTGGCGCAGCGGGGAGCGCTCCGCACAAGCCGGATGGGCGCTGAGGTGCATCCAGATCTCTGTGGTCTTGACCTATTTCTTGTCCTCACTCACCAAGATCCGCAGTGGCGGTTGGAGCATCACCAGCTGGCCGGAGAGCTCAATCCTGATGTGGGCGATCATCCGGCGGCCACACGGGCTCGGTCAGTTCCTCCTGCCTTATCCAGAGCTGCTTCATCTGATGCAGTGGTTCTCCTTCACCGCTGAGTTGACGGCGGTGGTGGTCTTGTGGCTGCGCGGCCGAGCGCTGCTCGCCGCGGCGGTGTTCTGGATGGGTTTTCACGTATTCACCGTGGCGATCTTGTACATCCATTTCGCGCCCACTGCGATTTGCTGGCTTGCCTTTGCGCCGCTAGAGCGCCTTGGTCCCTGGCTGCGTCGCGTCAAAGCCCGGCGGGGGGAGCGCGCAGGCGGGAGTTCCGCCCGGCATCCGGTGCCTGTTCTTCGCGATCACGCGGTAGACGGCGGCGGCTAGCGCGCGAACAACTGGCAGGTCCATCACAGAGCCAGCGACCGCGTACGGGCCGCCGCGGAATTTGAGCCATTCGGCAAAAGCCGCTGCGCCGCCGTAGATGGTGCCGTCTGTGCCAACCCACAAGGCCTCGCGCTGAGCACGCTCCGCCGTGGTGCCAAGGGCAGCCAGATCGGTGAACTGCCAGGGGGTGAGCCGAGCGTTCCGCCCCCTCGGACGGTCCAGCCGCCCTGCCAACCAATGCGCGCTGGAGGTGCAGAACGCACAATCTCCGTCGAAGATCAGCCAAGGCACATCAGGAACCGCAGCCACACCTGTCAACCTACCGGTGACACTTTCACGCAGCCCCGCATGTCAGAAAACTGGGTTAACCCACTTTCCCGTCGCTTCACACAGGTTGCAGAGTGTGTAATGCGCCAGCAATCTGGGTTAACCCAGTTTTCTGAGAACGTGATCGAGCCAAATTGTCGGCTTCCTCCGTGGTGTCTGCTGGTGACCGTGTGTCCGGTTGACAATCACCTTTTTTAGGTGAGTACGCCGCACGGTCAGCACTGGAACATAGACTCCCGTCCGTGGGTGGGCGGATCAACGAGGAAGACATCGCCGCCGTACGAGACCGGGCTCGGATCGAGGAAATAGTCGGCTCCTACGTCACCCTTCGCAGTGCGGGCGGGACGATGAAAGGCCTCTGCCCATTCCACGATGAGAAGACTCCCAGCTTCCAGGTCACACCCTCACGCGGGTACTGGTACTGCTTTGGTGCCTGCGCCGAGGGTGGCGACGTCATCGACTTCATGCGCAAGATCGACAACCTCAGCTTCATCGAGGCAGTCGAGCGGCTCGCCGATCGAGTGGGCATTCAACTGCGCTACACCGACGATGGAGGCTCTCGGCCGGAGCCTGGTGCGCGCACGCGTATGGCGGAAGCGCTTCGGCTGGCTGCGGAGTTCTTCGTCGGGCAACTAGGCATTCCTGACGCCGTTACGGCTCGGCAGTTTCTGAGCGAGCGAGGCTTTGACCGCCAAGCCGCGGAGCGGTTCGGGGTCGGGTTCGCTCCACGGGACGGCCGCGCCCTGCTTCAGCACCTGCGCGCCCGCGGGTTCAGTGACGTGGAGTTGGTATCGGCCGGATTGGCACGCGAGTCTGGTTGGGACTTCTTCCAGGGCCGACTGATGTGGCCGATCCGCGACTCCGGGCGGCAAGTGGTGGGCTTCGGGGCGCGCCGGCTGTTTGAGGACGACCGAATGCCCTCGAAGTACATCAACACCCCAGAAACCCTTCTCTACAAGAAGTCTCACGTGCTTTACGGGCTGGACCTTGCTCGCACCTCGATCAGCAAGAAGAGCCAGGCGGTTGTGGTTGAGGGCTACACCGACGTCATGGCGGCTCATCTGTCCGGCGTCGACACGGCAGTCGCTTCGTGCGGTACTGCCTTTGGTGATGATCATGCTCGGTTGCTGCGCCGGCTGATGGGCAATCATGATGCGTTCCATGGTGAGGTGATCTTCACCTTCGATGGTGATGCGGCTGGACAGGCGGCTGCGCTGAAGGTGTTCGCAGGTGACCAGAATTTTGTGACCCAGACCTATGTGGCGATTGAGCCGTCTGGTCTCGACCCGTGCGACCTGCGACTGCAGCGCGGAGAGGCGGCCGTACGCGAACTCGTCGCGCGACGGGTGCCGCTATACCGGTTCGTGATGAGCAATGTGCTCAAGCAACATGATCTTGACCGGGCTGACGGCCGACTTGCGGCGCTGCGGTCAGCCGCCCCGCTGGTCGCGAGCATTAGGGACAACGCGCTGGTATCTGGCTATGCTCGCGAGCTCGCCGGCTTACTCGGGATGGACGTCGAGGAGGTGCGGAGGGAGGTGCTGCACGCGGCAAAACGGTCGGGCCGCCGCCGCACCAACGCTGGCTCACCGGAAGCAGCGGCCAGGCCGGTGCCCGAGCTGGATACTGAACGCTTACCGGGAATGCAGGTGCAGTTGCCTGATCCACATGATCGGTTGCTCGCTACCGAGCGACAGACTGCCAAGCTGCTGATTCAAAACCCGCACCTGTTTCCCGACGCTTGGGATGGCCTGACCTCAGCCGACTTCACTCATCCCGCGTACGCCGCGGTCTTCGGAGCCGTAGAGAAGGCTGGGGCCGAGCTTGGTGGCGCTGGATTGAGGGCAAGCATCGAGTGGGTGCATCGAGTATCAGAGGCATGCGAGGCGGAGGAGATCCGATCATTGGTCGCGTCCCTGGCCGTCGAGGCGCTGCCAGTGCACGGCGAGGTGACTGTGCGCTACGTGATCGCGAACTCGGCAGCGCTTCAGTTGCTGTCGGTCATGCGTACGATCGCAGCGCTGAAGTCCAAATTGCAACGTACGAATCCAGTTGAGGCGCAGCACAAGTACAACCAGATGTTTTCTGAGTTGGTGGTGCTGGAGGCGCGTCGCAAGGCGCTGCATACCCGCAGCATTGGCGCCGAGGATTGATTTGCTGGCTCCCGGCACGCGGGTCCGGGTTGGGTCGGGCGATTCGTATTCCATGATCAGCGCGCTCTAATCGCCCACGCCCAGCGCGACGAGTGGGCGATTTCTGCGCTCTCGGCGGAACCTTCAACTCAGGGGGTGGCCAGCCACCCCCAATCCAAGCCAAGCCGAACCGGTGATGGGTTCTCGCCCACGAACTCTCGCAAGAAGCACTGACGCTAGATATCCACAGATTTCGGGTTACTAGGTGTTGCGAACCGCACCGGCTGCCTCAGAGTGTCGGCGTGACCAGAGTTTTCGACGATGCGACCAACGAACCGCTGCTGACACACGCCGAAGTTGTCGAGCTGCAGCGCGACATGGAGGCTGGCCTCCTGGCATGTGAAGCGCGAATATCTGGCGCCGGCTTCGCTGACGCGACCGACGAGGAGTTGAGGCTTCTCGAAGAGCAGGGCGCGCTGGCTCGGCAGCGATTCATCCGAGCCAACTTGAGGCTTGTCGGTCTGGTCAGCCGACAGTTTGCCTCGCGTAGCCAGCTCGGAGATGCGGAACTGTTCCAGGAGGGATGCATCGGCCTGATCACCGCTGTCGAACGATTCGACTACGCGCGAGGGTACCGATTCTCCACGTACGGCTTGTTCTGGATCCGTGCCTTCGTAGGCGCTGCTACGGCCAAACATTTGGGGGCGATGAACTTGCCAACCAGCCGGGCTGAACAGCTGCGGGCCGCGCGCGGGCTGGAAGCTGAACTCACTCAACGCCTCGGTCGGGCGCCGACTCTTCAAGAGATGGCCGATGCCCTGGGACGCAGCGAGGATTGGACGAGCGCTCTGCTCGCACACCAGCGTCCTCGGTCGCTCGAGCTCGTGGATGGCGGCATCCTGGACCGCCTGCACGCCCGCGACGAGCTGGATTCCGTCATCTCCGAGCCTGTGCTGGTGCGCGAACTGCTGCTCCGTTTGGACGATCTTGATCGTCGCGTTTTGGAGCTTCGGTTGGGGTTCGATGACGGCGAGCCGCGGTCGTTCGCGCACACAGCGCGGGTGCTTCAGATCTCGGCAACCCGGGTTCGCCGCATCGAGGCGCGAGCGCTGGACACCTTGCGCGGCTTCTGCCCGTGGCGGGCGTCTGCTCAGCTTTGACCGCGCTAGGGTTCCTCGGCCGAGCACAATGGCCGCGTGGGGAACAAAACAGAGCGTGGGTCGGCCTGGTGGTCGCGGAGTCGTGGCTTGCCCAGGGCGGTCTATGAATCCTGGAGGTCCTCACTCGCTACACAACCGGACCGGTCCGTCCGGATCCTCGCGTGGGCGAGGACCCCAGCGGGATACTGCATCGCCAGCCCGACCGCCTTGTCGTACGGAGGCGAGGCCGGCTGGACGCACATCGGCTGGCATGAAATTGAGCGAGGCGGCTGGAATGCTGAGCTACGCAAGCTGAGCTGGGTGCTGCACGCATCGCCAGGCAAACCATCGCCTCGCGGCTCGCTCGAGCTCCTCGAGCCGGGGCGGTTGCCGGAGCTTTTTCGCGAGCGCATTTCAGCAACGATTGCCATTGAAAGGTTCGTTCCGTTGCTCGGAGAGCGCGGCGTCACGATCAGCGCTCGTCGTGATCTTGGAGCGAGCGGTACGGTCGCCTGGCACAGCACGCTGACGCGCGGACTGAGCTGGGAAACTGATGGCGTACGGGCTGCTGTTGATCAAGCCATGGAGCAGCTGAGAACGGAATACGACGTAGGCTGACCTGGCTGCTAAGGTACGTAGCCGCGTGGTTGTCAGTCCCCTGTAGCTCAATTGGCAGAGCATTCGGCTGTTAACCGAAGGGTTGTTGGTTCGAGTCCAACCGGGGGAGCGTGACTAGGGGTTTTACCCTTTCAAGATCAGCTAACCCCCTGTTTACCCCCCTTTTTCAGATCGGATCTCTGCGCGTCTCAGGCCAGGCCATGCTTGCCCTCTCCAAAAGCCCGGCCTCTCCCCGTCGGCTGCCAACGCGATGGCGACTTGGAGCTCGGTCTCGGCCCGCCCATACGGGGCGAGGTCGGCCACGATGTCGATGGCCTGTCATCGTGAAGTCGACGTAGGCCACGTGGGTCCGGCTTGGGTTTCATCAAGCGATGCCAAGTGTGCCAGCCAATCCCTTGCCGTAGCAGCGCCCACTTGTTGCCCGGGGCGCCGCCGTGCTTGGCAGCAACTGGGCTTGCTGACCTTCACACGATGCCGCCCAGCTCAATTACCCCTGGGTAGGGGCGATCGCGGCTAACCGGAGCATGCTGAGTGGATGAAGCGCCAGGTGGTGATCCTCGGGGCGGGGTTCGGTGGGCTGGAGCTGAGCACGTTGCTTTCTGAGCGGCTGGCCGACGAGGTGGATGTAACGCTCATCGACCAGAACGATGCGTTCACCCTCGGATTCTCCAAGCTGGACATCGTCTTCCATCATCAGACCCGAGATGATGTGCAGCTGCCGTATCGGCGCCTGGCAAAGCCGGGGGTCGCGTTCCGGCAGGAGACGGTCCTCTCCATCGATCCGCAACGCCGACATGTGGCCACGAATGAGGCGACCTACGACGCCGACTTCCTGGTGGTGGCGTTGGGCGCTGACTATGATCTGGCGGCCACGCCTGGCTTCGTGGAGGGCGGCTTCGAGTACTACTCGGTCGATGGCGCTGAGCGGCTGCGGGACGAGCTGCCGTCGTTCCGTGGCGGCAACGTGTTGCTCGCAGTCTTGTCGATTCCGTTCAAGTGCCCGCCCGCGCCGTATGAGGGGATCCTGTTGCTGCACGACTACCTGGTCGAGCGCGGGATCCGCGAGGCGACTCAGCTGCACGTGGTCACTCCACAGCCGGCGCCAATCCCGGTGTCATCCCAGGCGTCGGAGGCGGTGGAGCAAAC
>DATHIJ010000493.1:0-2537 GCA_035489975.1 Propionibacteriaceae bacterium
CGCCATAGAAGCTCAGCAGTCGCGGCACGTCGACGACTCGCTCGTACATCTGTCGCCGCTCGGCCCGCCACGGGACTTGCTCCAGGAGGTCTTCAAAGAGACTGCTGGCGCCGCTCAACCAGCCGGGCAGCAGGTCTACCCACGCGCCACGGCCCAGAGGCTGCCGGGTCACCATCCCGCCTAGCGGCCCCAGCGCGAGGTGGTCGGTTGGTATCAGATCGAAGAGTGACGTCTGAACAACACTGGACACACGTTCACTCTAACATAGATATTCGACTATGTATTCGATTATCTGGGAGGCCTCTATTCACCCTGATTCGGCCGCGCTGGTGTCGATGTTGATGCCGACGTGGGTGTGGGTGTGGGCGGTGCCGTTGATGTCGTTGGTGGCTCGGTCGGCGGCTCGGTGGTCGGCGGCGGAGGAGGTGGTGGCTCGGTCGCGAGGGTGAGTTGGATTCTGGTGTCTCGGTCGACCGTCGCGCCGGCGTCGGGATTCTGCGCGATCACGGTACCGGCCGGCTTGGAACTCTCCCGCTCCGAGAATTGTGGCTCGCCGAAGCCGGCGCCCCTGGCCTCACGGATCGCAGCAGCCCGAGTCAGACCCTCGAAGTTCGGCACTTCCGACTTGCCGGTGGCGTACCTAACGGTGATCTTGCTATCCAGCGGCACAGACGAGCCCTCCTTCGGCGAGATGCTGATCACCTCACCTGGTTGGGTGTCGGGGTCCTCGCTCTTGGCGGCGACGGTGCTGACGTTGCTGAATTTCAGATCATCGAGAGCCTTTTCAACCTCATCGACATCCCGGCCGACCAGGTCATCGGGAATGGTGCCGGTCTTTGGGCCTTCGTTCAAGGTGATGGTGACAGTACTGTTCTCGGCTACCTCGGTGCCGCCGACGGGATCTTGGGCCGTGATCGTGCCCTTGGATTCTTCGTCGGCGTTCGTTTTTTTGACTTCGACCTGCAGGTTGCGCGCGCTGAGCTGATCTCGCGCCTGCTGCTCGTTGTAGCCGAGCACGCTCGGTACTTCAACCTTCGCGACCGTGTCGGCCGGGTTTAACACCCGGTACAGTGCCCAGCCGCCGAGCCCCAACGCCAGCACGATGAGCGCAGCAATGAGGATTGCCAGGCCGACTCGACTCTTCTGCGGTTCCTCTTCCTCGTACTCCCCCTCCTCGAGGTCCTCCGGCGGGAGGACCGTTGGCGGCCCAGCCACATGAGTCGGGGTGTCGTAGGCATTGGCGGCCATCGCTCCTGCCGCCATGGGCACCACGGCGGTTGTTCGCTGAGCGGTGGTCTGCTCGCCGGAGAGCAGGCGAGCGATATCGGCCCTCATCTCCGCGGCGGACTGGTAGCGGTCGTCCGGGTCCTTGGCAAGCGCTTTGAGTACGACGGCGTCGATCTCAGGCGTAATCTCCGGGTCCAGCTGGCTGGGCGGCACCGGGGCCTCGCGTACGTGCTGGTAGGCGACACTCACTGGAGAGTCCCCTACGAAGGGCGGCCGGCCTGCGAGCAGCTCATAAAGCAGGCAACCGGTGGAGTAGAGGTCACTGCGGGCATCAACCGTCTCGCCTCGGGCTTGCTCCGGCGAAAGGTACTGGGCGGTGCCGATGACCGCTGCGGTCTGGGTCATGGTGGCACTGGTGTCTGCGACGGCCCGGGCGATGCCGAAATCCATCACTTTGACCCCGCCATTGGGGGTGAGCATCACGTTGGCCGGTTTGATGTCACGGTGCACGATGCCGGCCTTGTGGCTGTAGCTCAAAGCCTCCAAGACACCCTGGGTGAGTTCCAGGGCGCGCTCAGGCAGGAGCTTGCGGCCCTCACGGAGCACATCCCGCAACGTCGGGCCTTCGACCAGCTCCATCACGATGTAGGGGATTGAAACCCCAGACAGCGGATCGATCTCCTCGCCGGTGTCGTAGACGGCGACGATCGTGGGATGGTTCAGGCCGGCGGCGGACTGAGCTTCGCGGCGAAACCGCGCCTGAAAGGTCGGGTCGACAGCGAGATCGGTACGCAGTTGCTTGACAGCCACGGACCGCCCGAGCCGTTGGTCGACAGCACGACGGACCTCCGCCATGCCACCGCGGCCCAACAGCTCGCCCAGTTCGTAGCGGCCCCCGACCGTCGTTGGGCTGCTTGTCATCCCCATGATCCTCCCTCAACCCCAGCTGCCATTCTCAGCCATATGACCCCGGAGCACGAAATGGCCCACCTACTGGCCGTCGTCAGAACGTATGTATCTATAGCGCCGCCTGCATAACAGCCCGAGCGATGGGTGCCGCTAGCCGCCCGCCGCCAATGTCGTTCCGTGGGATATCCGCATCTTCGACGATCACCGCGACTGCGATTTTCGGGTCGTCAAGGGGCGCAAAGGAGGTGAACCACGCAAACGGCTTGCGCTTGGGATCCGACTGCGCCGTGCCGGTTTGCCGCCGACCGCAACGCCCGAAATCTGAGCATTGGACCCAGTGCCCTCGCTGACCACCACTGACATCATCTGTTGCAGCTCCTGAGCGTTCTCTGGCGTCATGG
>DATHIJ010000494.1:0-2418 GCA_035489975.1 Propionibacteriaceae bacterium
CCAGCGCCCGCTCGTATAACTTCAGCGCTTCATGGAATGCTGCCGAGCCGGATTCGGCGGCTGTCAAAGCCCACCGGAAGGCCTTGTTCACCTGGTGCGCCGCATTCCAGTGATGCGCGATCTCTGAGGGCGCTGCCTCCGCATTCATCAGCTCAGGATGCTCCTCTAAAATCCTCGCGAAACGCGCGTGCAGGCGCGCGTGCTGGCCCGGCAGCAGGTCGTCGTGGACCACCTCGCGCAGCAACGCGTGCCGGAAGCTGTACCCGGTTTCATCCGTGGTGAGGACCGCAGCGTCGATGGCCTCCCGCAGCTGACTCTCCAGCTCGCCATCGGAGGCGTCTGCGGCCGCTTCCAGCAGCTCATGATCAACACGGTTTCCCGCGACTGCGGCCAGCTGCAAGGTTTGCTGCGTACGGTCGGAGAGGCTCAGGACGCGCACATTCAGCGCATCGCGGAGCGTGTCAGGCATGTCGATACAGCCGCGAGCGGCCGATCGGGTGAGCTCTTCGACGAAATAGGGGATGCCCTCACTGCGCTTGTAGACCAAATCGATGACAACGTTGCTGGGCGGCCGTTCCATCAGCTGGGTCAGCAGTTCAGCGACCTCGGCACGCTCCAGATTGGGCACCTCGACACGTACCGTGCCTGGGAAGCGCCCCACTTCAGCCAGGAACGGACGCAACGGATGCCGGCGGGTGAGCTCATCGCTGCGGTAGGTGGTGATGATCATCACCGAAGCATCTGCCAAGGCCCGCGCCAGGAAGCGGAGCACATGCCTGGTGGACTCGTCCGCCCAGTGGATATCCTCCATGATCACCACCAGCGGCCCGTTCTCGCTGGCCCGCTCCAACAGCATGGTGACGGCCTCATACAGTCGCAGTCGGATGGTGTCATCGTTCTCACGCGGCGGCGTACCCAGGTCGGGCAGCAGGGCACCGAGCGCCTGCCGTCCAGCGCCGGCCCACTCGAGAATCTGCTCCCGGCCGTGCTGCGTAACAAGATCGCGCAGCGCGCCTACGATCGGCGCGTACGGCAGGCCTTCCCCACCCATGGGCACGCATTGACCGCGGATCACCTGGGTCTTGCGGTCGGCCAGCTCACCAAACAGATCGGCCACGAACGCCTCGACGACCGTGGTCTTGCCTGCTCCTGCGTCACCGCCCATGATCACGAAACGGCTGCCGTCATCAACAACCTCATCGAGGATCCGGCCGAGCTGAGCGCGCTGCTCAGCCCGGCCCACGATGTCGTGACTCCGCGGAGCGGTGGCCGATCTGGCCGCTCGAACCATAAGCACTATCGTGCCACCTGATTCTGACGCCTGACCGGGTCGCGCTTAATGCGCGACCCGGTGCTGGGGCGTCGCCATTCCACGCTGTTCCGGACGCCGGCCAACGGTGCTGATGCGCTGCTCGCGACGCGCCCGCAGCCTTTGCCAGAAGCTCACTCGACCGCTCAGTGCCAGCCGGACCCGCCGGTTGCGCTCAGCCAGTCGAGCCAGATCGCGTTCCCGCTGATCCGTCATAACCTGGTAGCTGTAGTCGTTGATCAAGCTCATTTCAAACCTCCTGTTTGCTCCTGATATCCATCGTGTTTCTAAGGCGGGTAGGCGTAACACGTGGAGATGACCTATCTTTCGTGCTGCCTACCGTCTGAGGTACCTAAGGTGCCTTAGGCCCCCTCCCCTTTCACCGACTTGTCAGCGTCGGTGGTCGTCCCGGCGACCACCGATGCTGACAAGTCGGAGATAGGTGAGAGGTGGGGCGTACGCGGGTACAAGGGATGTGTGCCGAGGCTGAGAAAGGTCTCACCGCGAGATCCGGGATGGACCCGACGCCGCGCCGGGAAGGGGTTCGTCTACCTGGACGAGTCCGGAATCCGGCTGACCGCGGAACAGCGCCAACGCTGCAAGCTGCTGGTCATCCCGCCGGCATGGGAGCAGGTATGGATCTGCCCCGTGCCGAACGGGCACCTGCAGGCGGTCGGCACCGACGACGCCGGCCGGCGGCAGTACCTCTACCACGAGCAGTGGCGGGTGAAGCGTGATCAATTGAAATACGACAGGGTGCTGGAGCTAGCAGCCCGGCTTCCGGCAGCGCGACGCAGCGTCGAGACCCATCTGCAGCTGACGGGTATGCCATACCAGCGGGCCTTGGGCACCGCCTTCCGACTTCTTGATCTTGGTTTCTTTCGGATCGGCGGCGAGGCGTACGCGGAGGCCAACCACAGCTACGGTCTGGCGACCATCCAGAAGGAGCACGTCACGATCGAGAGTGGCGCAGTGATCTTCAACTATCTGGCGAAGGCGGGTCAGGAACGATACGTGGCACTGGCTGATGAACTTGTTCTGGGAGCGGTTCGGGAGCTGTTGGCGCGGCGTGGCGGCGGGCCAGAACTCCTTGCCTACAAGGACGGACG
>DATHIJ010000495.1:0-5004 GCA_035489975.1 Propionibacteriaceae bacterium
GCCACAGCCCCGCTCTCTGCCGTGTGCCTGATGGACGCCGCAAGGTTTGACAAGACGCGGGGTTCGATAACCGGTTTCATCGGCGGCACCAGGCGGAATTGTATTGCGCTCATACCGATATCGCGGACCTCCATTTGGGCATCCTGACGAGTTGCGCGAGGCCGATTACCGCCAATCCTCGACCGCTTCGAGTCGTGCATATGAACGTGTCCTTAAGCCGACCGGTCATCGGAACGCGTTTCCGCGGGTACGTCGCCGCAAGCGGAACGATCAAAACGTTCAGTTCTGCTGCGTACCAGTGCTTGAGGTTCAGCTGCCGAGATAGTCAGACTCCAGCACAATATCTTTGATCACTGACTGATATTCGACATGCGTGCGGTGTTCGGTCGTGTGCCAGAGCGTGCCGTCATTGTCCCTCATGTACGCGCGATAGGCCGGCGCGCCGGGTACCAAGATGTTGTCCGCCACCACGACGGAGCCTGGATGCAGCCACCGCTCAGCGAGGATCAATTCGAGGTCGGACAAGTAGGCCTTCTTGTCGTGGTCCAAAAAGACCAGGTCGAGCGACCCGGGGGTGAAGTTGCACTCGCGCCTCAAAGCGCGGATCGTTTCGCCACCGTCGCCAAGCGTCCCGACGAGGACGGTCACCCTATCGTCCACGCCAGCATGGGCCAGAATGCGGCGCGCGATCCCCGCATTCGCGGTGTTGAACTCAACAGAGTAGAGCCGGGCCTCGCGCGGCATAACCCGGGCCATCCGCAGCGCGCTGTAGCCGCAGTAGGTACCCAGCTCCAGCAGTAGACGGGGCTGAGTCCGCTCGACCGCTTTGTCCAGAATCTTGCCCTTTTCGTCACCGACATTGATGAGAAAGCTGACGTGGCGGCAGAAATGATCGATGACCCGGATGGCGTCGTCGACGTCACCGGGGCGGGCCCTGGCCACGACGTATTTCTCCAGCACCGTTTCCCGACCATCCCCAACCTGCCACTCCCTCAGCAGATGCCTTCCTCGGAGCATCATCGTCAAGACGGACCACCGCAGAAACGGGACGGGTCTGCCGACGAGCTCATTCACAGTGATCGCCGCCCCGATCGACGTGGCCGGCCACAGCAGCCAAGACGGGACACCCAGCCGCCGTCGCGCCCGAGGGGTGAGCAGTGCGGCCGCACCCGCGAAAAGGATGAAACCGGCGATGGATCCAGGCCGCTTCCGCAACCAATCGACCGCTGCACCCATTGGTGCCTCCTCAACCTCCGGCCCAGTCGTCAGAGGAGCCTACGGGCAGCTCGCGATCAGCCGCCACGAAGAGCCACGCATCTCGTTCCATCAGCCGACCGTCGTGCGGGCACAGGCCAGGTTTTCAGGACGAACCGATCGCGGGAACGGCGCAGATAGGAAAATCCTCTCACTCAACCAGTCGCGCGCCACGGGAGCGATCACGTCGGCTCGCATGCGCCATCGAAAGGAAACGCAATGGCCACGACCAAGGACTTCGACTCTTATGACATGCAGGTCTCGGGCGGCACCACCGGGCGGGTGGCGCTGATTTTGTGCTACAAGGGGAACAGCTTCGTGGGCCGCGTCGACTTCCAGGCTGATGGCACGGCGCTCAGCTCCGACTTTCTCTGGCATCCGGCATCGCCGACCATAACGTCCATCGTCCTACAGATGCCGATGAGCCGTTTTGACGTCGTTGTGAATACGCTTCGGCAGGAGAGGCCGCTCAAACTCCATATTGATGTGGACTACCAAGGCGGCGCGACAACTGCTGGGCATGGCTACCTCGGCACCGGCATCCACGAGCCGGTCGGCGAGCTTATGGGGTAGTCCGCGGGTGTCTAACCCGGTGGAAGGATCGGCTGCTCCGCTGTCGTCAGAGCTGCTCTTCACGGAAGGATGCGCCGAACAGTGATCGTCTATCGGGCGCCATAACGGTGCCAGGCTCGACGTGACGATCGCCGCGTGATGAGGAGAGGATGAGACTCATGCCGATCCTGCCCGCCGAGCGTGACCCCCGACTGATCACCGTGCGCCGCGGCGGAACGCTGACCGACGAGCATCACCGGCTGCTAGCGGAGTGGGCAGCCCTATGCGCCGAACACGTCCTGCACCTTTTCGACGAGGAGCAGCCACGCGACACCCGACCGCGCGACGCCATCGATGTCGGTCGCGCGTGGGTCCGCGACGAGGTACGCATGGGTGAGGCACGACGAGCTGCTTTCGCGGCGAATGCCGCCGCACGCGGATTACCCGACCCGGCGAAGTTCGCCGCTCTCGCGGCCGGGCAAGCCGCGGCGGTGGCACACGTGGCAGCCCACGATCTGGGTGCTGCGGCGTACGGGATTAGGGCCGTCGCCGCTGCATCCGCTGGTGAGACTGAGGCGGCACGCATCCGGGAACGAGAGTGGCAGCGAGAAAGACTCCCCACGGAGGTTCGAGAACTGGTCCTCGATGACCAGCGAAGTCGAAGCCCGATCTGCTGGAACGTATTCGACGACTGACATTGGCCCCTTCGTCGCCTCCCACGCTGATCGCGACCGATCAGATTGGCGCGCCCGCAAGCCGATCGCTAATGGCGCGGGACGCGACGCGGCAGCGAGTCGACACTTTCGGCTGAGGTGACGTGGCGCCCGGTGGCGGCTACCGGGCTGCTAATTGTTGTTTTGGTCTGGTCGACTGCAGCGATTTGGCCTTGGAGCGCCCGGCCATCGCGTTCTAGCGTGGAGAAACGGCCCACGCTTGCACGGAAGGAACCTGATGGGAACACTCATGGTCGACTTCATCACCTCGCTCGACGGCTACGGGGCAGCTGAGGGCTGGCCGGGTTGGTGGGGCATGGAAAGCCCCGAGTATCTCGGCTGGCTGGGCGAACAACCCGAGCACACCGTTTTGATGGGCGCGACGACCTACCGGCTGATGGCAGGATTCGCCGCAGGCGGCGAGGAGGGGGCCGACGAGTTCCTGACCCAGCTGTCGAAGGTGGTCTTTTCCTCGACCCTGACCGAGCCGCTGGTGTGGGCCAATACGCGACTGGTCACCGGAGACGCGGTGGAAGCGGTGCGAGCGACAAAGGAAGACAGCCGCATCGAGATGCGCACGCTGGGCAGTGTGAGTCTGTGCCGATCGCTGATCACGGCCGGACTGGTGGATCGGTTCCGGGTTGTCGTCTTCCCGGTCGTCACCGGTGCCACCGGTCAAGATCGGATCTACGACGGATATCCCGACATCAGGCTCGACCTGGTTGAGAGTCGCACCTTCGACGGAGGGCTCCAACTGTTGGAGTACGTGCCCACCGTGCTCGACGGTCCGCCGGGTGCCACGGAAGCGGCGAGCTGAGCGAGGCCACAGTTCGCGCTGTGCACCCGAATGTTGACCGTCGATCCTCCCGCTGAGCCCGATTCGGGCACGTGGCTGGCGAAAGAGCAGCTACATGCATCGACGCCAATGGGCACGTACGGCTACTCCTGGGGGTACCTCCAAGACGGGCGCGAAGGCACACTCCTGACCGGACGGCCCCTGCCAACGACGGGCTGGGCGATCAGCTCTTTGCGTTCGAGCGCTGTTCGGATCTGGCTGAGCCACTCTGTGCCCAGCCGGCGCCCGTTCGGGAGTTGGTCGCCTCGATCCCAGCGCCATGTTGTGATCATCGCCAGCACGAGGATCCGGCACTCGCGGAGCAGGTCTTGATTCGCACCTGGATACTGCCCGCTGACTTCTTCGGGCGCATGGGCGAGGTCAAATTCGACAGGTCCGCGGCAACACGTCTCGAGGTCTATGAACAACAGCCCGTATTTCGTGGTGAGCACGTTGCCCGGGTGCGGCTCGCCGTGCAGCAACTGCTCGCCGCCGCCGCGCTCGTCGATCAGTCGTCTCAGGTCTCGTAACGTGTCGCCGAGCAGCACCCGGTCCGCATCGGCGAGCGCCGGAGTGCGGTCGCGACTCGCCACCAGCTGCTGAGCCGAGTCGACTCGATCCGTGAAGTGCGGCGCCGGGACATCGAGCGTGCGCATGCCAGCATGCAGCCGCTCGAGCGCATGAGCGTAGTCGGCTGGTGAGACCTCTCGAGGTGTCGTGGGTTCGTAGTAGGTCCACAGCGTGACCACAAAGCCATCACGTTGATAGAGGTCTGGCGCCACTCGAGGCTCAAGAGCAGCCACAGGGCACCCCGAATCCGCGAGCCGCTGAGCAAGCTCGACTTCGAACTGTGCGACCTGATGCGCTACAGGTGCAACCCGGGCCACAACGTCGCAGGGCAGCAAACGCACAGTCAGCTTGTTCGAGTTGTGAAGCACGACCGCGTCGTCAACGGTCAGGTCAACTGATGAGGCGACCGATATGGCCGCGACCACCGCACGCGAGACCTCTGACGCCTGCATCTCACCGACGATAGAACGAGCAGTGCCCAGGCCGCATCTGAGATTCCATCGCGTCGAACCGGGATGCTGGTGGGCGCGCCTGGGCCCCGGGAATGATGGACGTCTACTGGCGCGACTGACCACCGGTGGACGTGACTCGCCGAAGCGGGAACCAGCGCGTTCTCGTGGCCTCGGGCTGGTTCGGATGAGAACCTTCGACAATGGACGACGCGAAGTCGGCACGCGATCAGCGGTTGCTGATGTTCTCGATCTGGGCGTCGGCAGGCTTTGCAGTGCTGTCCTCGGTGTGGGGCATCCTCAGCGGGTCGAGCATGATCGTCTTCGACGGGCTTTACTCATTCGTCAGCATCGGGCTGTCGGTGCTCGCTGTGCTCGCGCTCCGGTTCTCACGGCGGGGTGCGGACGAGCGCTTCCCGTGGGGGCGAGAGGCTGCCGAACCGGTCGTAGTCGTGATCAAGGCGGCCATTCTTAGTGCGCTCTGCGCGTACGCCGCGGTCGGCGGGATCGTCGACATCGTCAACGGCGGCCGGGAGGTCGCGGTCGGCTCCGCTGTGGTGTATGCGGTGATCGCCACGCTTGGAGGCCTGGTGGTAGGGCTGGTGCTTCGACGGGCCACCCGGGATGGTTC
>DATHIJ010000496.1:0-2194 GCA_035489975.1 Propionibacteriaceae bacterium
GGCGGGCCCGAAGAGGACGACGAGGGTGGCTTCACGCAAGGTGGCTGGTCGGTCAACTACTGGGATGATCAGATGGGCGAGGTCATGACTGAGGCGACCAGCAGGCCGTTTGCGATGGTTCTCGGACGCAAGACCTACGACATCATGGCCGCATATTGGCCGACCGCCCCAGAGGACACCGGCGCGAACGTGCTCAACGACGCCCCCAAGTACGTTGCGTCGCGCAGTCCCCGCCAACTGGAGTGGAGTAACTCGGTCTTGATCGAGGGAGACGCCGCAGAGGGCCTTGCCGCGCTCAAGAAGGAAGACGGGCCCGAGCTGCAGGTTCATGGCAGCGCCAACCTGATCCAGACACTTTTGCGCAACAACCTTGTCGATGAGTACCGCCTCTGGGTGTTCCCCGTTGTCATTGGGTCAGGCAAACGCCTGTTCGCCGATGGCACCATTCCCGCCGGACTGACCCTCGCGGACAGCAAGGTCTCTACCACCGGGGTCGTAATGGGCACGTACCAGCCAGCCGGTGAGATCCCCATCGGTTCATTCGAGTAGGCGTGATCAGCTCGCTTGTCGTACTTGACGCGACCGGCTAGATCTCTGGCCTGACACAACCGCATAGAGCGGGCAGCGGACCCGGTGGTCCGGGAACATTGCCGCAGCCCGTCGCCCAAGGTCGCAGCTTCTCGGGGTTCCGTACTGCCCAGATGTGCTTGATCCGGTCGACTGCGACGTCGAACGCGATCACCGCCGCGGTGACGCCATCTTGCTGGACGACCAGACCTGGCTGACCGTTGACCGTACGCTCCAGCATCGTCAGGCCGGGTACCCCGCCGCCGAGATCGACGAGGGCGCGCGCGATCTGCTCGCCGCCTTCGATCGGGAGGAGCACGGCGCTCACGAGGCCGCCGCCGTCGGCGATCGCAGTGGCGTCGGGGTCGAGGAGGCTGATGAGGGCGCCGATGTCCCTGGCTTCCCATGCCTGCTTGAAGTTCCTGACGATGTGGGCCTGCTGGACGGTCGGAGTCGCGGGCGCCCCATGCGAAACACGAATGCGACGACGGGCGGACGACGCCAGCTGACGGCATGCCGCCGGCGTACGGCCGACGATCTCTGCCACTTCAGTGAAGGGGTAGCGGAAGACATCGTGAAGGATGAACGCGACGCGCTCGGCCGGGGTCATCGATTCGAGTACGACGAGGAAGGCCATGTTGATCGACTCGTCGAGGGTGACTCGGTCGGCCGGGTCGACCGTAGTGCCGCCCGACCGCCCGCTGGTCCACTCCGTACGATCCGGCAGCGGCTCCGGAATCCACTCGCCCACGTAGCGCTCCCGCCGGGCTCGTGCCGAGCCGAGCAGGTCGAGGCAGATGCGACTCGCAACCTTCGTCAGCAAGGCGCCGGGGGATTCGATGACCTCCCGCTGCTGCGATGACATGGCGTACCAGCGAGCGTAGGTCTCTTGTACGACATCTTCAGCATCGGCCAGGGAGCCGAGGAGTCGGTACGCGAGATTGATCAGCTGACGCCGCTCGCTCATGATCGCGCTCAGGCTCGGATCGAGTCGGCTGTCTGCTGGCTCGGATTGGGTGGTCACGGTGTCGACGGCTCCCTTGGTCGCATCTGCCCTTCACCAGTTCGACGAAACATCGCACCTAACTGTGAGGTTGGCGCGTCGCCTCACATTCCGTGGGCTTGTGTCGTCGTACTGCTGAGAACACCATCCCGCAGCGGAAGGGCCCAGCGAGATCGTGACTGGCCTCGGTCCCCGAGAAGTCCAGGCACGGGACGGTCAAGCCCTTCCCCAATTCTGGAGGAACCAATGAGTACTACGTCCACGGCCCGGCCGCACGGTCTCGACACAGCCGTGCAGCGCCGTTCGCTGCTCAAAGGATCGGCTGCTGGAGCGGCCACAGCGACTCTTGTGAACGCCGCGCTCTGGGGCGTGGGACGTGCCGCGGGCGTATCTTTCGCGGTCTCGAGCCCGCTAGTAACCCAGGTCGGCATCGTCTTGGTTGTCCTGACAACACTTCTCGCCTTCGCCGTTGGCTCGGGCCTGCTCGCCCTCGCCGTTCGGCGCTCCCGCGGTTGGGTGCGCGCCGTCCTCATCGCAGCCGCCCTGGTCGCAGTGGTCTCCGCAGGCGCTCCCCTATCTGTCGCGCAAGACACCGCGACCGGCGTGCTGTTGGCGACGATGCAC
>DATHIJ010000497.1:0-5248 GCA_035489975.1 Propionibacteriaceae bacterium
CTGACCCACAACCTGGTCAAGATCAGCGCTCTGGCCAGCTGACCGCACCCACGCCGCCTCGCGCGCCCAATCCCCGCACACGCCCACAGCCGCGCGGACAGACCCAATCAGACCGCGGCAGACTATTTCAGGTCGAAGTAACTAACGCCGACTTGTCAGAATCTGAGGGGCCTATAGCCCCTTCAGATTCTGACAAGTCGGCGTTACGGCGTTACTCGATGCCGCGAGATTTGAGGAGTGCCTCGATCTCGGCCAGCTCCTCATCGATCGGTGGTGCACTTTGCCGCGCCTTCGCGGCTCCGCTCTTGGCTGGTAACGCGGTGCCGGTTGACTCGGCACTCACTGCCTTGTTCTTTTTAGCCCGACGGCCGATCAGTCCGCCCACCACCCAGAGCACAATGCACAGCCCGAGCAAGGAGAGACCGAACCAGACGGTAGGTGACAAGATGATCTTGGACGCCCACGTCCCGAACGCGACGATCGCGTCCCACAGCAGCCTGAGAAGCCCGCTGAAGTACAAGGCGATCGGGGCCAGCGCAAGCCCGACGCCTTGGATCACACGACCCTTGTTTCCCCGGCGCCACGCGATCCCCGTGGCGATCACACCGAGCAGCGTGAGTCCAACGCACAGGGGGAGCAATACGGTGTCAACAGCAGGCATTAACCCAATGTGCCACGCCCGACAATGGGCGGCGATGGGGGAGACCACCCGACTCCCCCCGACAACTTGGAGTAGAGGTGGCGGCGTGGAACACCGGCGGCGGCTGGCAGCGTCCCAATTTCCGGGTGACACAGGTGCTGCCCATGCTGAGACCCGCCGTCTCATGGCGGCCGCTGCTGCCGAGGCCACTCCTTTGGCTTACTTGCGTGCAGTTGCTGCGCTCTGTGGCGATCGACTCTTGGTTCCGGTTGTGGCGACAGCTACTCATCTGGGACAGACTGTCGCCGGGCTCACATCGGACAAAGAGGCGGAGATGTCTGTGGTGACACTCCGGGCCCAGGACGGCCGTCATGCGCTGCTGGCCTTCACAGGTCTCGATGCACTGCGCGGCTGGAGGCCAGATGCTCGCCCCGTGCCCGTCACTGTTGACCACGCAGCGGACACCGCCCGAACTGAAGGGCTGGCAGCCGTCCTCATCGATGTGGCGGGTCCGCATCCACTCGTGATTGAAGGGGAGGTTCTCGGAGAGCTTGCTGCCGGGCATCGCCTTGTGGAGTTGGCCGAGGGTGAATTCGGCTGGGTCGTCCCTGCTCCGGAGTGAGTGCACCGCCTGGCGGGTGACCAGGAGGAATAGACCATTGCAACCGTCCGTTTTTGGAGAAGCGGTTGAGGACGCTGCATGTGGCCAATCCGGCCGGCGGTGATATCTTGACTGCGACCGATTCAGTCGTGCACTGAATCCGCAAGTGGAGACCTGATCTCCCACCCGCACAGCGTCAACCGAGACAGTTGTCGGGTAGGTCTGTGAGGATGGCGATTGGTCCATTCTCGCGGGATTCGGGGTCTTCGCGTACGCGGAGACCCTTATTTCTTGGGTCGCCGCTGTGGATTTTGGTGCCGCCTGGTTGGTCAGCTCACTACAACCAACTGGAGGACATATCAGCACCGAACCGCGAATCAACGATCGAATTCGCGTCCCGGAGGTCCGGCTTGTCGGACCGGCCGGGGAGCAGGTCGGCATCGTACGCATCGAGGATGCAATGCGCTTGGCGCGAGAAGCCGAGCTGGACCTGGTAGAAGTCGCACCCATGGCGCGGCCGCCAGTCGTCAAGCTCATGGACTATGGCAAGTTCAAGTACGAGAACGCCCAGAAGGCGCGCGAGAGCCGACGCCACCAATCCAACACAGTGATCAAGGAAATGAAGCTGCGGCCGAAGATCGACAGTCATGATTACGAGACCAAGAAAGGCCACGTCGTACGCTTCCTGAAAGCGGGCGACAAGGTCAAGATCACGATCATGTTCCGAGGACGTGAACAATCGCGGCCTGAGCTTGGCTACAACTTGTTGAAGAAGTTGGCGTCCGACGTCGACGAGTACGGCTACGTCGAGTCCTCGCCCAAGCAGGACGGCCGGAACATGTTGATGGTTCTCGGGCCGCTGAAGAAGAAGACCGAGGCCCGTGCCGAGGTCAAGGCCGAACGGGATCGCCGTGCTGCGGAACGGCTCGCCGACGCGGAGGCGGAGCGGACCCAGCAGGCAGATCGACGTGCCCAGGCAGCCGCCCAGCCGGCCGGGAAGAAACGTCGCGGACCAGCCGACAACCTCGATCCGGACATAGACCTGAGCTAGATCACCGCTGCGCTGTATCACAGCAAGACACAGAGGAACGGATTTCACATGCCGAAGATGAAGACGCACTCCGGTGCCAAGAAGCGGTTCAGGTTCACCGGGACGGGCAAGCTCATGCACCGCCAGGCAGGCAAGATGCACCTGAACGAGCACAAGCCCAGCACTCGAACGCGGCGCCTCGATGGCGACAAGGTGGTCGCGCCAGGTGACGCCGCCAAGGCCAAGAAGCTGCTCGGCAGGAGTTCCTGAGCCTCATTCCCCGCCAGATATAGAGCAAGGGGACGAACCCCCTTGAACCCCCGAGGCGTGCAGTGCACGCCCGAAGGACATAAGGAGTAAATGCGATGGCACGCGTCAAGCGCTCCGTCAATGCACACAAGAAGCGGCGCGAAGTTCTCGAGCAGGCGTCCGGCTACCGGGGTCAGCGTTCTCGCATGTACCGCAAGGCGAAGGAACAGATCACCCATTCACTGGTGTACGCCTACCGTGACCGCCGGGCGCGCAAGGGCGACTTCCGCAAGCTATGGATCCAACGGATCAACGCCGCCGCCCGCGCGGAAGGGATGACGTACAACCGCTTCATCTCGGGACTCAAAGCCGCTGGGATTGAGGTCGATCGCAAGATCCTGGCTGATCTCGCCGTGACCGACTCCGCAGCATTCGCTGCCCTCGTCGAGGTAGCCAAAGCCAACTTGCCGGCCAACGATGCCACGGCTGCTTGAGGTCGCACTGTCCGAAGACGGCATCGTTGTACACCAGCCGATAGACCCTCCTGCAGCATCGCAGGGCATGCTGCGAGAGGCTCGCCGGCTGTTGCGGCGTAAGGAGCGCCAGCGGGCCCGGCGCTTCATCGCGGAGGGTCGGCAGGCCACAGCCGAAGCATTGAGCCATCCGGGCACCGTCACCGAGCTGATCGTGGCCGACGACGCCGTCGTTCGCCACGTGGATCTGCTGGACATTGCGTCCAAAGCAGGCATCCGAATCGCAGTGGCGCCGCTGCGAGCGGTTGCAGAACTGACCGACACGGTGACTCCTCAGGGCGTCATCGCGGTCTGTCAGATGATCGACGTGCCTCTCGATGAAGCGCTTGCGGGCAATCCCCGGCTGGTCGTGCTCTGTGATCAGGTCCGAGATCCGGGCAACGTCGGCACGGTGATCAGATGTGCAGATGCATTCGGCGCCGATGCGGTCTTGATCAGCCGTGACTCCGTCGATGTCTACAACGCAAAGGCAGTACGCGCGACGACCGGCAGCCTGTTCCATCTGCCGCTCGCCGTTGAGGTCGAACTCTCCGAAGCGGTCACCCTGGCCCGCGACACAGGTCTCCACGTCTTCGGCGCCGACACGCGGGCGGGCTGCGTGATCGACGATCTTGCAGCATCAGGCGAGCTGGCGCAACCGACCATGTGGGTGCTGGGAAATGAGGCATGGGGACTTCCGCCCGAGCACGTGAGCAGATTGGACCGGCTGGTTGCGCTGCCGCGCTACGGACGCGCCGAGAGCCTCAATCTCTCGACTGCTGCTGCAGTTTTCTTGTACGCCTCCGCCACGGCCCAACGCGCCCCAGAGTCCAGTCACTAAACGCCGTGGCAGTGTTCGACCATCATTCCTAGACTGTCCCAGGCGCACCGTGTGTCACAGTCCACCCGCGAGGGGAGCCATGTCCGGGCCGAACACTAGCTACGACCCCGTTCAGGTCACACCGCTGAACGCCGAGAGCATTGACGCCATGGTGACCGAAGCCTTGGCAATCTTTGCGGCGGCGACCTCGTTGGCGGACCTCAAGCAGGCCCGACTGGCACATATCGGCGACCGCTCACCCATTGCTCTTGCCAATCGGGAAATTGGCGCTTTGCCACCTCAGGCCCGCAAGGAGGCGGGCGTACGCGTTGGCCGGGCGCGCGCCACGATCAGCGAGGCGCTCAAGGCGCGTGAGGAGCAGCTCAAGGCCGCCGAGGTCGCCCGCATCCTGGTGGAGGAGAGGGTCGATGTCACACTCCCGGTACAGACCCAGCCATCCGGCGCGGTTCACCCCATCACTGCGCTGATGAGCTTGATGGAGGATGTCTTCGTCGCAATGGGCTGGGAGGTGGCCGAGGGCCCCGAGCTCGAGGCCGAGTGGATGAATTTCGACGCGCTCAACTTCATCCCTGATCATCCAGCGCGGACGATGCAGGACACCTTGTTCGTGGAGCCGGAGGACGGCGGGATCGTGCTGCGCACCCATACTTCGCCGGTGCAGGTACGGGCATTGCTCACTCGCCAGCTGCCGGTGTACGTGATCTGTCCCGGCAGGGTGTATCGGTCCGATGAGTACGACGCCACACATCTGCCGGTCTTCCACCAGATCGAGGGACTGGCCGTTGACAAGGGCATCACGCTTGGACACCTACGCGGCACCCTTGATCATTTCGCGCGCGCCATGTTCGGTGTGACGCGGACTCGTTTCCGACCCAACTACTTCCCCTTCACCGAACCATCGGCCGAAGTTGACCTGGAGTGCTTTGTCTGTCATGGCGCCTCGGTTGGTGATCCGGACAATCCGTGTCGCACCTGCAAAAGCGAAGGCTGGATCGAGTGGGGCGGTTGCGGCATTGTGAATCCGCGGGTGTTGCAGGCCTGCGGGATCGACACTGACGTCTACTCCGGCTTCGCCTTCGGCATGGGCGTGGACCGCACCCTCATGACCCGGAACAACGCTGAGGACATGCGCGACATGATCGAAGGCGATGTGCGTTTCAGCCGGTCTCTGGTAGGAACTGCGAGATGAGTAGAGCAAGGGGGACGACCCCCTTGAACCCCCGCCGCGCGCGCGATTACACATGGGAGCGCGCGTTATGAGGGCTCCGCTCAGCTGGCTGCGTGAGCACGCCGCCCTACCTGATGATCTTGACGGTCGTTCCCTCGCCGACGCGCTGATCAGAGCCGGCCTGGAGGTCGAGACCGTCGACCAGGT
>DATHIJ010000498.1:0-2513 GCA_035489975.1 Propionibacteriaceae bacterium
CGCCATACGCGCCACGAGTTCCTCTGGCGCCGGCATGGTCGCCACCTGCACGACGACCACGGCCGCCGGGCCGCGCAGCCCATCAGGACTGCCCCGAATGGAAGCTGTAGTGAGGACCGCACGGTAAGTGGTGCAGGTGCCGGCGGAGAAGCCAACCAAAGGCGGTCCCGCGGGACCGCAACACTCCTGCAGCCGGTTCAGTTCAGGCCAATCGCGAGATCAGACGCGCGCTGAGCTGATTGGGCAACGGCTGCCCGACGGGATTGCCCGGAAACCGGCCCCTGAAGCCTCTCAACACGCAAGCGGCGTTGGACTCGTTAATCGAGCATCGCCCCAGCCGGCATATCCCCGACTTTGTGAGACCGCTTTTACTGCAAGAGTGATCCTCAACATGCCTTCAACTGAAACGTCGACTTTCTGCGACTCCCCATATCTCAGGATCGTGATTTGAACAATTGCTGTCCATTGTCGCCACGCAACTCGAACTGGGCCCCCACCTGGTCGGAGGCATCGTCTCGGATGCCAAACCGTCGCTTCAAATCGAAGCGCATTGCGTCTAGGACCTGACCATTGATGGCGATGTCGGAATGCCGCATGCTGCGCGGCTGGAGAGCTCCGGTGAGGATGATGGTCCGGTCGCTGATATCGCGCCGGGCTGTCGCAGTGTCGACCATGGTGTCAGTGCCAGTGCACGGGTTTCGGGGGTTCTACTTGGCGTAGTTGTAGACGGTGGCTCGGGACACACCGATCTGGTCGGCGATGGCCTGAGCCGAACTGCGGGAGTCGAAGTAGCCATCACGGTGGAGCTGTCGGACCAGCTCACGCTTCTGATCAGGGGTCAGGGCACGCGGTGTCGTCGACCTATCGGCGGAGTACGCATCGATCGCGTCACGAATCTCCCTGGCTGTGCGGTCGCGCAGCGTCTCCAGCATCACCCCCCGGTGCTCCTCCCCGATCGCGACAAGGTTTGCCAAGGTCAAAGCCAGCGGGGACAGCGTTGAGACGTCGAGGTTCAAACACAAGGCCGCCACATAGCGACCGGCGGAGTTCTTGATCCCGATCGACGTGCTCTTGACCGACCGACCGTCGGAGAACCGATTCGGGTAGTTCTGGATGACGCTGGGGTATCCGGCGTCGGCGATGCGGGCAAGCCCAACCTCGGTGGCCGAGTCACCGATCTGCCGACCCGACAGGTTGTTCTCGATGACCCGGATCGCATGCTCAGGATGCCGCAAGTCGTGCAAGACGACCTCGCACAGTCCGGGAAACATCTTCCCGACCGCGACCGCGATGCGCTCCGCCTCTGCCAGCAGGTGCTCGTCTTCGGACACCGATCGGTCGACACTCTCGATCACGTCCGGTTCGGTCCGACCGTCGTTCACCGCTGACCCTGGTCTTCGGCGAAGACCGCCGCCATCTTCTCTGCCGACTTCAGTCCGCCACCGGTCAGCACGACGACCGTGGTCTGGCCGGGACGGATCGTGCCGTCGGCGATGAAGCGGTCGAGGGCCGCGGCAGCAACGCTGCTGGTCGGCTCGGCGTACAGGCCGCGCGCCGCCAGGTCGCGGACAGCACGTCGGATCTCACCTTCGGACACCGCCACGGCGGCCCCACCGGAGCGGTGGATCGCGGCTACGGTCTCGGGCAAGCGGATGGGGTTGGCGATCGATGCTCCCTCCGCGATGGTCGGAATCCTTGGTCCGCGTGCGGCGGAGTCGATACCGTTGACAGCGTCGGCAATCGTGGCCCAGTGCTCTGGCTGGCCGACCAAGAGCCGGGGCCGTCGGGTGATCTGCCCAGCGTCCAGGAGCTCGGTGAAGGCGATGTCGCAGCCGAGGATATTGCTTCCCGCTGCGGCAACCAGGACCACATTGTCAGGGGCGGTGAAGCCGAGCATCTCCCACATCTCGTAGGCGACGGTCTTTGTGCCCTGCAAGAACATCGGGTGCCAGTTGTGACTTGCGTACGGGATGGAGGCCGACTGGCGGACCGCCTCCTCTGCAACCTCATCACGGGTGCCAGGAACCAGCTCGATCTCCGCGCCGAAGGCCCGCGTTTGCAAGATCTTGGCCGCCGAGGTCTCTGCCGGCACGATGATCTTCGCCTGGATCCCGGCCGCTGCCGCGTACGCCGCGACAGCCGAGCCACCGTTGCCGGAGCTGTCCTCGAGCACCCGAGTGGCGCCGAGTCCACGCAGGTGGGACACCATCACCGCCACGCCGCGATCTTTGAAGCTCGACGTCGGGTTGAACCACTCGAGCTTGAAGTGCACCCGTCGTCCCGACCAGTCCAACGGAAGCATTGGGGTCCAGCCTTCGCCCAAGCTGACTCGGTGCTGAGCTGGCACCGGTAGGACCGCCTGGTATCGCCACAGCGACCGCTCCCCAATATCGATCTGCTGCAGATCCAGCCCACGCATCGGTGCCAGCGCCAGCGGGGACCCGTCGTCCCCTCGCCACCGCGGATCTGTCAGCGGATATTCCACCCCGGACCGGTCCCACACAAAAGGTGCA
>DATHIJ010000499.1:0-3300 GCA_035489975.1 Propionibacteriaceae bacterium
GATCGTGTATCCCCGGGAGCTTCTGCCGTGACCAGGCACTAATAAGACGTCGGTGGAGGAGATATGGACCTGAACCTTTTAGTCCCGGTCATCATCGTGGCTGCGTTGGTGGTCTTCGTTGTGGTGTCGGCGGTGCGCATCGTCCCACAGGCGCGCCGCTACAACGTCGAGCGGTTCGGCCGCTACCGGACGACGTTGCAGCCGGGTCTGAACTTCATCATCCCGTTGGCCGATCGAATCAACACCAAGCTGGACGTGCGGGAGCAGGTGTACTCATCGCAGCCCAAGCCAGTGATCACCGAAGACAATCTGGTGGTCAACATTGACACGGTGTTGTACTACCAGATCACCGACCCTCGGGCCGCCGCATACGAGATCGCGAACTATCTACAGGCCATCGACCAGCTCACGGTCACCACCTTGCGCAACGTCATCGGCAGCATGGATCTGGAGCAGACGCTCACGTCGCGTGAGGAAATCAACACTCGGCTGCGCATTGTGTTGGACGAGGCGACCGGCAAGTGGGGAATCCGGGTGAACCGCGTTGAGATCAAGGCGATCGATCCGCCGGTCAGCATCAAGGAGGCCATGGAGAAGCAGATGCGGGCCGAGCGCGACAAGCGCGCAGCCATTCTGCACGCAGAAGGGGATCGGCAGGCCAAGATCCTGACCGCCGAGGGGACACGGCAGCAGGAGATCTTGGTGGCGCAGGGCGACCAGCAGGCCGCGATCCTCCGTGCCGACGGTGAGGCCAGAGCCGTCGACCTAGTTTTCCAGGCCGTCCACCGCAACAACGCAGATCCCAAGGTGCTGGCCTACAAGTACCTGGAGACCCTGCCTCACCTGGCAAAAAGCGGTAACACGTTCTGGGTCATCCCGGGTGAGCTGACCCAGGCGGTCCGGACCATCACCGAGGCTTTCGGCGACTATTCCCGGATGGGTACGCCCGCGACCGACCAAGGCCGGGCCGATAACCCGCCGTCGGAGATCGAGGACGTGGAGGGGAGTCGTGAGCTGACCTCCGGCGGTCGGCCGAGCTTGGACGCAGTCGCAGCAGCTGACCGGGTCGCCGAGTTGGCCGAAGCGGCGGTCAACCAAGCCAGGGCCGAGGCTGCGGCCGCCCAGGGTGGCATCGAAAAGCCACTGGACAAAGACGCGCGGCGTTAGCTGCATCAGGTGGCCTGACATGAGTGACGCGCAGACGCGCCGACGGAACCGCTCGGACCGGCAGGGTCGTTGCCGAGACGAGTGTGCCGTTAGCGGCGGTTGAGGAGAGATGAGAGTTTGAGCAGTCTGCGGGTCAGCCGGCGACGGAGCGCCATTCTGCCGACGCTGGTCATTGTCGCGGTCTTAATCGTGGTCTTTGCCATTCTTACCAGCGTGTGGACCGACCGGTTGTGGTACGGCTCGCTCGGTTATGCCTCGGTCTTCAGCAAGATGCTGCTAACCAAGATCGGGCTGTTCGTGTCTTTCGGGCTGCTGATGGCAACATCCGTCGTCGCCAATGCGGCCATTGCCTACCGGCTGCGGCCGCGGCTGGGAGCGCAAGTACCGACCAGCCCGCTACTGGAGCGCTATCGCCAGCTGCTGGAATCCAGGTTCGTCTGGGTCCTGGTCGCCCTAGGCGTCGTCGTCGGCCTGTTCGCGGGCGGTGCCGCCAGCGGCCACGTGCTGGAGTACCTGGCCTGGCGAAACTCGACGCCCTTCAACGTCACCGATCCGCGCTTCGGCCTCGATGTCGGGTTCTTCGTCTTCGCCTATCCATGGTTGCGGTTCGTCCTGTCGTTCGCCTTCGCGGCACTGGTCTTCAGTGCGATCGTGGCCGCCATCGTCCACTACACGATGGGTGGGTTGCGGTTCAGCGGCCCACGGCGCGGCGGCAGCAGGGCGACCCAGGCGCACCTCTCGATCCTGGTTGGCCTGGCGGTGCTGGTGAAAGGCCTCAGCTACTGGTTCGACCAGTACGCACTCGCAATCGAACGCTCCAACCGGCTGTTCACCGGCATTTCCTACACCGCCGACAAGGCCACGGCTACTGCCAAGATGGTCTTGGCTATTATCGCGGGAATCTGTGCGCTGCTGTTCCTTGCCAACGCTGTGTTGCGCCGCTGGATGGTGCCGACCATCGGGCTGGTCTTGTTGCTGCTGTCGGCCATCGTGGTTGGGCTGGTCTATCCAGGCGCTGTGCAGTACTTCAGCGTCCGACCCGACGAGCCGGACAAGGAACGTAGCTACATCCAGGCCAATATCGAGGCGACCCGTGCGGCGTACGGCGTGGACAAGGTGGAGATCACCGACTACTCGGCGAAGACGACGGCCACCGCTGGTCAGCTGCGGGCTGACGCGGAGGCATTGCCGGGAATCCGTCTGATCGATCCGAACGTCGTCGGTCCGACGTTCGAGCAGTTGCAGCAGGTCCGTGGCTACTACGAGTTCCCCAAGATCCTCGATGTGGACCGCTACACCATCGGCGGCAGGGAAACCGACGCGGTGGTGGCTGTTCGAGAAATGGACCTGAGCGGAGTAGCGGACGATTGGAACAACCGCAAGACCGTCTACACGCACGGCTACGGCCTCGTCGCGGCGTACGGCAACCGGCGGCAGTCGGGCGGTGAGCCGGAGTGGATTGTCAAGGACATTCCGCCGACCGGTGAGATCGATGAGCACGAGCCGCGCGTCTACTTCGGGGAGCTGCTCGGCCAGCGGCCGGATCAGTACTCGATTGTCGGCGCACCTGCTGGTGCGCCACCGATTGAGCTGGATACCCCGGGTGGCGGCGAGGGCGGGAACCCGAGGACCTACACCTACACCGGCAAGGGTGGCGTCGACATCGGCAATATGTGGAATCGGCTGCTGTACGCCGCAAAGTTTGCCGACGTCAACATTCTGCTGTCTGACCGTGTCCACCCACAATCCAAGATCATCTATGACCGCACGCCACGGCAGCTGGTGCAGGGCGCCGCACCCTGGCTGAAGGTCGACGGCGATGCGTACCCGGCGGTCGTGGAAGGCCGGATCGTCTGGATCGTTGACGGCTACACCACCTCAAACTCCTATCCGAACAGCGAGCGGGTGAACCTCAACGAGGTCACCTCTGATGCTCAGACCAGCGCCGGCGGGACCGTGGTAGCCCAGCCCCAAGACGACATCAACTACATGCGCAACTCCATCAAGGCGGTCGTCGACGCCTACGACGGCAGCGTCAAGCTGTACACGTGGGACGACACCGATCCGGTGCTGAAGTGCTGGGCCAGGGCGTTTCCGAACGTCGTGCTTCCAAAATCGGCGATCTCGCAAGAC
>DATHIJ010000500.1:0-2198 GCA_035489975.1 Propionibacteriaceae bacterium
CCACGAGGAACGTCGCCGCGCAAGCGAAGATCACAATCGCGAGGTACTTGATCACGACTAATCGGGTACGGCCGGCCGGGATTGCTAGCAGGTAACGGAGGGTCCCGACGTTGGCCTCGCCCGCGATTGAGTCGCCGGAGATGGCGCTGACCGCCAAGGGCAAGAACAACGGCAGCTCCAGCGCGAGTGCTCCAAACGCGACAAACAGTCCGTTGCCGACAATCGCGCTGATGAAGTCTGGACCGCCGACCTGGCCCGGGGAGAGGCGTGCCGAGAAGGCCAAGATCACCGGAACCGCAGCGAGCACCCCCAGCCCCGCGATGTTGCGCCGGCGACCGAAGATGATCTTGAGCTCCGACCGTAGGAATCGGGTGGAGACGCGGGCGCGTGGCCGGCTGCCGACGACGATGAGCTCAGCCGCTGACATCGAACCCCTCTCCCGTTAGCGACACGAACACGTCTTCCAGGCTGGGCTGCAGCACTGTGAACCCCAGCACCGGCACGTCGGCGTTCACCAGGTTGGGCATGATCTTTTCGACCGCCACGTCACCCAGCGTTGCGGTGACGTAACCAGACGATCTTGTGATCTCGCTCAGACCCAGCTCTGTCAGCACCCGCGCGCCGTCTTCGGTCCGGTCGGTGTCGACGCGCACGGTTTGCACCGTGCCGGCCCGCAGCTCGCTAAGCGGTCCCTGAGCGACCAGCCGGCCCTCGTACATCACCCCGGCATGGCTGCAGATCTGCTCTACCTCGGCAAGCAGGTGACTCGAGACCAGCACGGTGGCGCCATCGCGCGCCAGCTCGCTGATGAGGTGTCGAACCTCCCGAGTGCCCTGCGGGTCGAGTCCGTTGGTGGGCTCGTCCAGCACCAGCAGGTCACGGGGCATCAGCAGTGAGTTCGCGATCGCCAATCGCTGACGCATCCCGAGCGAGTACGCCCGATAGCGCTTCTCCGCCGCCGCAAGCAACCCCACCCGGTCGAGGGCGGCGTCTATCCGCAACCTAGCCGTGCGCGGGTCGCTGTAGCGATCCGCGGCGTCGAGTCTGGCCAGGTTGGCGCGTCCGGACAGGTAGGGATGGAAAGCGGGACCCTCAACGAGCGACCCGACGCGCCGCAACACCGTACGAGCGGCGGAGGGCATCCGCGAGCCCAGCAGCGAAATCTCCCCGGCTGTCGGCGCGATCAGACCAAGAAGCATGCGGATCGTGGTCGTCTTGCCGGAGCCGTTCGGGCCTAGGAAGCCGTAGACCGCACCGTCGGTAACCTCCAGGTCGATCCGATCAACGGCAATCTGGCGCCGGAACCGCTTGGTCAGCCCGCTGGTGACGACTGGCGCGGAATCGGCGGACGCCGAGTTCACCTGCTGAGCGCCTGGTAGATCACGTCGGGAGGTACCGCGCCCACAGCTAGCCGGCCGTCGTCGGTCCAAACGGCCGAGAAGGCGGTACCGGCGAGCAGCCGACCAGAACCCCACGAGCCGTTCACCCGCTGCAGCCGGTTGAGAAACGCCTGGAGCTGCTGATCAGCCTCGCCGGTTGGGCGATCGCCCACCTTGGTAATGGCAACTGCAGTCCAGCCGGTGCCGACGACCGTGGTGGCATTTCTGGCCTCCTCGGCCTGCTTGCGATCTTGCGCGCTCGGCGTCTGGTCGCCGGGCTGGATTTCGGTCACCTTGGCTCCTGGCGGCGGATTGAACACGAACTCGGCATCATCGGGCCGGGTGAATTCCACCGACGTGTAGGCAACCTCGAAAACGATCTTGGAGTCAGTTCCGAACACCTGCACACGGAGCGGCAGTTTGGTGTCGCCGTCGATTGCGATCCGCACCTGGCCGATCAGGGTCTTGGCATCGTTGGGATCAAGCACCAGCTCGTACGCCGTGCGTCCGGCAACCTCGACTGAACTGTCGCTCGTCACCGTGGTCGTTGGCTCGAGCGCTTTGAGCACCTGATCAGCCGCCTCTTGTGGTGTCCTCGGCGTTGCCGACGGGGTGCTGCCGGGCTCCCGCGCTTGATCGGCGGTCAGGGTGCGGTGCGTGGCCGCGTTCTCCTTGCTGGACCAGGTCCAGACATCCGTGCCGTTCCTGATGATGTCGTATTCGCTGTAGGTGCCCAATATGGCCAGGCGCGCCTTGTCCGGCGCTGAATATCGCACCCGAAGTGTGTGGGTACCGGAAACCAGAGAGGTGAGCTCGGGG
>DATHIJ010000501.1:0-2824 GCA_035489975.1 Propionibacteriaceae bacterium
ACCGCTCCAGCCGGAAGCAACCGGAGCAGTCATGGAGGTAACGAAATGGCTGAAGCCTTCGGATAGCGGGTCACGAATTGGTGACCGCGCGAGTGTGCAGGCCGCAACGCGAGTGAACGCCGAGCAAGCCTCGAAAAGGACGATGCGCAGGCCGACCCGACGACCCTTTCGGGGAAGGCTGATACGGCTGGGTGAGTGAGCAAGAATACGCCCAGCCGCTGCGCCGGGGTAGTGGCGGCAGCATGTACACAAGGAAAGCGTACGCAACACGGGAAGCCCCGAGGCGTGGCCAGCGATGACCAACCGGATGCCCGCGAGGGACAGGCCGGGCGCCCCGGGGTGACGGAGAGGTCCGTAGTACCGCCGAAGCCGGTTAACGCCGGTGGAGGGAAGGGACCTCAGTTCAAGACGAACGCAACACGTGGCGAGGGACCTGGAGATTGGGCAACCTATCAACTCCGAAGAGTGTTCAGAAGCTGCAGACGGCGTTGCACGCGAAAGCGAAGGCAGAAGCCGGGTATCGCTTCTACGCCCTGTACGACAAGATCAGCCGCGAGGATATCCTGGCGCATGCTTATGCCCAGTGCCGCTCCAACAAGGGCGCGCCGGGTGTGGACGGTCAGGACTTCGCGGATGTCGAGGCGTATGGGGCGCAGCGGTGGCTCGGCGAACTGGCGCTTGCTCTCAGGCAGGAGACTTATCGACCGGCTCCGATCAGAAGAGTGTACATACCGAAGGCCAACGGCAAACTGCGGCCGCTGGGCATCTCGACCTTGCGGGATCGGGTCTGCATGACGGCAGCGATGCTGGTGCTGGGACCGATCTTCGAAGCCGACCTTCCACCCGAGCAGTACGCGTACCGTCCGGGGCGAAACGCCCAACAGGCGGTGGTCGAGGTGGAAGAACTGCTGTTCCGAGGCCATCCGGAAGTCGTTGATGCCGACCTCGCGGACTACTTCGGGAGCATCCCCCATGCCGAGCTGATGAAGTCGGTGACGCGCCGGATTGTTGATCGGCGCGTGCTGCATCTGATCAAGATGTGGCTGGAGTGCCCCGTAGAAGAAACCGACGATCGAGGACGGAAGACACGCACGACCGAGGCGCGGGACAACCGGCGCGGCATTCCGCAGGGCTCACCCATCTCACCCTTGCTGGCCAATCTCTACATGCGCCGGTTTGTGCTGGGATGGAAGAAGCTCGGGTTGGAGCAAAGCCTCGGCTCTCGCATCGTGACCTACGCCGATGACCTCGTGATCCTGTGCAGGAGGGGCAAGGCCGTAGAGGCCTTGCAAAGACTGCGCGAGCTCATGGGCAGGCTGAAGCTCACGGTCAACGAAGAGAAGACACGGATCTGTAAGGTCCCGGAAGGGGAGTTCGACTTCCTGGGGTACACGTTCGGGCGAATGTACTCGGCGAGAACCGGCCAGGCACGCCTGGGACACCGGCCGTCGAAGAAGAGCATCAAGCGCGTGGTCGAAACAATCCACGAGCTGACCGCCCGACCGGGGACTTGGCAAGACACCACGAAGCTGGTGGGCAAGTTGAACCGCACGCTGCGCGGATGGGCGAACTACTTCCAAGTAGGCACCGTCAACAGAGCGTATCGGGCGGTCGACAGCTACACGGTGGTGCGGTTGCGCCGGTGGTTGCGCATCAAGCACAAAGTCAGGCGACGCAAGGGCGGGACCTATCCACTCTCGCACCTTTACGGGCACTTCGGGCTCGTACGCCTGAGCGCGCTTGGGCGCGACGTGTCGTGGGCGAAGGCGTGAAGTCTTGTCCGAGAGCCGGATGCGGGAAATCTGCATGTCCGGTTCGATGAGCGGGGTGTGGAAACAGCGTCATGGTCGAACCACTGAGGCACCGCCAGACGAAAGAGGCGGCAACAGATATGTTCGACCTAAAGCAACCGCGCCACACCCCGACTCTACCATTCACGACCGGGGACGAGCAGGCCGCAGGTCGAGCCTCTTCCGTTATGCCCCGAAAGCGACCGACAACCGTCTCAGGGCCGCGTGTCGTGATGTGCCAAATCCCGACATTAGGCAGCCGATGGCGGGGACGCGACCCATCTAGTGGTCAAAATCTGACGCTTGAGTCCCGGCGGTCCGGTGGCGATGCTATCGATCGAACTTCCGGTTTCGGGCCGGAAGTCAACTGTGAGAATCGACCCTAGCCGTGTGTCGCAGAGTCCGATTTGGGCGAGGTCGACCTAGTGCGCAGCTGCCCCTCGTAGTCGCGCTTGCCAAGCGGCACGCCCCGCGAGCGCAAGATGTCATAGGCGGTGACGGCGTGGAAATGAAAGTTGGGCAGCGAAAAGGAAAGAAGGAAAGTCTCCGACGTGAAAGCGAGTTGTCGCGGCGCCCAGGCCGAGGAGCGATCATCTTCGTCGAGCGGGCGGTAGAGGGCAATGTTCAGCGCCTTGCCGGCCCAGCCATTGACCTCGGCGGGCGTGAGCGCCTCCAGCGCCGCTATCGCCTCGTCTACCAACGCCCGCAGCCCGGCGAAAGGCATCGCCCCGATCAGCGCCGGCGGAGCGAAGACGCCGGTCTTCACCGCCTCAAGCCCCCACACCGAATGATGCGACAGGGCTTCGATCTGGAAGTGAAACGGCGCCATGTCGGCGATCAGTCGCGCATGCACGAAGTCGTCCGGGTCGGCGCCGGTCTCGGCGCAGTGCTTCGCGGCGCGCTGAAGGAAGCCCGCGACGGCCCTAACGGTCTGCAAGAAGGTTGGCACGCTGAGGTCGTAGAGTGATGTCGCCATCGTCTCCCCCTTGGTTGGACCGGTCCACGCTAGTGGATGAATTTTAGCATTTGAATCC
>DATHIJ010000502.1:0-5760 GCA_035489975.1 Propionibacteriaceae bacterium
GGTTCGGGTCGTCGAGCGCAAGCTCGCCGTAAACCTCGTCGGTGGAGACGTGGTGAAACCGAACGCTGTACCTGCGAACAGCCTCCAGCAGCGTGTAGGTACCCACCAGGTTTGTGTGGATGAACACCGACGGGTCACGTAGGGAATTGTCATTGTGGGACTCGGCAGCAAAATGCACCACCAAGTCGTGGCCGCGTACCAATTCGTGAATCAGGCTTGCGTTGCAAATGTCGCCCTGGATGAAGGTAAAGCGACTCCGGGGCAAGCCCCTGAGAGATTGACGGTTTCCGGCGTAGGTCAGCTTGTCCAACACCGTGACCGAGGAATCTGTGTGGTCGAGAACGTAGCGAACGAAGTTGGAGCCGATGAACCCCGCCCCGCCGGTCACCAGGATTTTCGTCATGCGAGTCATCCTAGGGATGATCCGGAGCGCGCTCTCCGGCCGTTCACCGGTGCGAGACTAAACGCCATGCGAGGCATCATCCTGGCCGGCGGCTCTGGCACCCGACTGCACCCGGTGACTCTCGGGATAAGCAAACAATTGGTTCCGGTCTATGACAAGCCGATGATCTACTACCCCTTGTCAACGTTGATCTTCGCCGGGATCCGCGACGTGTTGGTCATCACCACGCCCCACGACGCGCCAAGCTTCCGGCGGCTGTTGCGGGACGGCTCGCAGTTCGGCATCTCGATCAGCTATGCCCAACAACCCTCGCCGGACGGGCTAGCGCAGGCATTTGTGATCGGCGCCGACTTCGTCGGCACCGACAAGGTGGCCCTGGTATTGGGCGACAACATCTTCTATGGGCCGGGGCTGGGCAGTCAGTTGCGACGCTTCAGCGACGTCGAGGGCGGCGCGGTCTTCGCCTACTGGGTAGCCGAACCTCGGTCGTACGGGGTTGTCGAATTCGACGCCGAGGGCCGGGCCATCTCACTGGAGGAGAAGCCCGCTCACCCCAAGTCCAACTATGCCGTTCCGGGCCTCTACTTCTACGACAACGATGTGATCGGCATTGCCGCCCAACTCCAGCCGTCGGCTCGCGGCGAATACGAGATCACCGACGTGAACCGGCACTATTTAGAGGCCGGCAAGCTGCATGTGGGCGTCCTGCCACGCGGTACCGCTTGGCTGGATACCGGGACCTTCGACTCGATGAACGACGCCAACAACTTCGTACGCACCATTGAGGCGCGGCAGGGCCTCAAGGTCGGTGCCCCTGAGGAGGCGGCCTGGCGGCAAGGCTTTCTGACCGACGAAGAACTCGAGCAGCGCGCTCAAATGCTGCTCAAGTCGGGTTACGGCAGCTACCTTGCCGAAATCTTGCATCGCCAGCGGCAGGCTGCGCTGAACGTCGTGCGCTGATCAGCCCTCGGCTGACGATCGACACGCTTGCAACGGGTCGTTTCTGATCACAAGCGACCAGACGCGCACGGGAACCCGCCCGCCACCAGAGGTCGTCTCTGATCACAAGCCACCAAACGACAACCCCCAGAGCCAGACTTACCGGCGGCCGCGACGCGCTTTCAGATAGTCGGCGACGACATATTCTCCGAGCCGGCTGATATCAGGGGTGAAGACTCGACCGCCAGCGCGCCGGGCGAGCGCATCGACGAAGCGCGCCAGGCCCGCGTCATCGCCGAGCATGAAGGTGTTGATCGTGGCGCCACGACGGGTCAGTTCATCGACTTCTGCGATTGTGGCCCGCAGTGTCTCAGTCGTCGGCGGCCAGTAAAAGTACGCCTCTCCCCCACTGGTCAAGTGCGCAGTTGGCTCCCCGTCAGTGATCACCAGCACAATTGGCTCCGCCTCGGGATGACGACGCAGGTGGCGCGCGGCGAGCATGAGCGCGTGCTGCAGGTTTGTGCCCTGCATCCAGTCCGGCTCAACTTCGGCTAGCTGTACGGGGGTCATCCGGCGGGCAACTCTGTTGAAACCGATGACCTGCAGCGCATCTTGTCGGAATCGCGTTTCAATGAGGTGATTGAGCGCCAGCGCGGTTTGCTTCATCGGGCCCCATCGCCCGTCATGCACCATCGAGAAGGAAAGATCGACGCAGAGCGCGACGGCCGCGCTGACCCGGCGCTCGGTCTCAGTGACCTCGAAATCATCGACAGCCAAAGCAACACCGAACGGCGCCAGCCCAGACCGGCGCAGAGCGTTGGATACCGTACGTGGCGCGTCTATCGGCAGCTCATCGCCAAAAACCCAAGGCCGGGTCAGTCCGGTGGGCTCGTCGGCAGCCCCAGTCTGGTGGTCGTCGTGCTCGCCACGGCCTGATCCGTCGAGCTGAGCGAAAACCCGCCGCAGAGCTGCCTGCCCTAGTCGCCGAACCGCGCGAGGTGTCAACCGCAGGCCATCGGCGCCTCTGCTCAGGTAACCCTGCTCCTCCAGCTCTCGTTCAAGATCACGGAGGGCTTGCATGTCGCGCAAGGCTTCGCGGCCGAGGTGCTTCTCCAATAACTCGACGTCCACGTCGTCCAGCGTCGAGGCCCGGTCACGCTGCGACACCTGGGCCTCCAGCGCCTCCAGATCGGCTAAGTCGGCAACCGCTTCGACCGCGGCGCTGTAGCCGAGCGGCTCACCGCTGGGGCGCATGCTCACCGCCTGCTCTCTGTCCAGACCAGGACGCAACGCCCGCAGATTGTCAGCCAACTGCGCCATCTCCGAGGCGAGATCGGCGTCGGCGAGCACGTGGCTCAGCAGCTGGCCTAGCTGCTCTCGCTGCTCCGGACTGAGCGATGCCATCAATCTCATGCCGGCGGCCTCGCGCCGCGCCAGTGCATCGATCAGCTCCTCTATCGTCTCGGGCTGTTCCGGG
Organism: Propionibacteriaceae bacterium; assembly: GCA_035489975.1. Classification (GTDB taxonomy): domain Bacteria; phylum Actinomycetota; class Actinomycetes; order Propionibacteriales; family Propionibacteriaceae; genus Microlunatus. Next base: position 2,820 of record DATHIJ010000502.1, read on the forward strand.
AAGAACTCGCCATGACGTTCGATGAAGTCGGCGAACTGATCGGTCGTATCCTCCTGGCGTGCGTGTGCGGCAAGCAGCGCGTTGAGATCAGCCAACATGTCCTTCACCCGCTGCATGACCTCTGGATCCGGCGACTCCAGAGCTTGCTTGATGCCGGCAAACTGGGCGTCCAAGACCTCGCGCTGCAGCATGGTTTTGATCGCCTCGAATATGGCCCGGGCTTCCTCTGATCGCCACGAATAGTGGTCCAGGCTACGAACGGCGCCGGCAACATCATCGGGAAGTGCCTCCAGTTCCAGCTCAGCCAGTCGGGCATCGTCAGTGTCGCTGTCTGTAAGGGCTTCTCGCTCAGTGGCAAGCGCTTGGTCAAGCGCTGCCCTGACCTGATCAAGAGCCCCGCCGAGATCGCCGCGACGTCGCGCCTGTGAACGCAGCTTTCTGATCTTGTCGGCTAACCGATCGAGACCACCCCGACCATCCATCCCGCGGCGCATCAGATCTCGCAAAGAGTCGCGTACGGTTCCCGCCGAGAGCACGTCGTACCCGATCTTGTCGATGGCCGCGCGCACGTCGAACGGTGGTCTTAACGGGTCCGGCCCGCCGCGCCACGGTCCGTAGCGGAAACGGTGCTGAGCTCGACCGGGCATCTGATCGCTGAAGTGATCGCGCCCGTCGTCATCGGACACCATGATCACTCCTGTCAGGCTGCTCCATAAATGGTCCGGCCACCGACGGTCTCCTTCTCTAGCCGACGGGTCAGATACAACCCTTCGAGAGTGAACTCAACCGCGGCTGCCACCTGCCCACGGCCGGCTGCATCGTCGTAATCAAGCCGCGACAGCACCTTGTACAGACCCGGCACGGCTCCCAGCTGCGCCAACAGATCCGATGCGGCGACCAGATCACCAGTCTCCACGACCGCACCCTGAGCGAATACGTTCGTAAAGCCGGAGAGATCGAGACCCGAGAGTCGATCGCGGAAGGTCGCCGCGACCGCGAGCCGCAGCAGGTGGTCCAGCACCGCTCGTTCGCGGCCCTCCTCCCCCATCTCAAACTCGAGCTTGCCAAGCAAGGTGGGCAGCACGACGGAAAGATCACCCGTACGGGCAGCCGGGGTTTCATGATCGCTGGTGCGAGCCGCCCGCCGCAGCGCCGAGGCCGCCACCCCCTCCGCGGCAGCGATCGCGAACCGGGCCGAGACACCAGATCGCTGGTCGATGGAACTGGACTCCCGGAGATTTCCCACAAGGCGCGCCAACACTTCGAGCAGATGATCACCAACTTCCGCCACCAGCGTGGCTTCCTGCCGGATCAGAGTCACTTCATCTGCAAGCTCGGTGAGGTAGTGGGTACGCAGCTCGGCGCCGAATCTGTCCTTCAGTGGAGTGATGATCCGGCCGCGATTGGTGTAGTCCTCGGGATTGGCTGTAGCGATCAGGAAGAGATCAAGTGGCAGTCGTAAGGAGTAGCCACGGACCTGGATATCCCGCTCTTCCAAGACGTTGAACAAAGCCACCTGGATCCGCTCAGCCAGATCAGGCAGTTCGTTGAGCCCGAACACACCTCGATTGGCGCGAGGCACCAACCCGTAGTGCACAGTCTCCGGGTCGCCGAGCGTGCGACCCTGCGCCACCTTCACGGGATCGACATCGCCGATCAGATCGCCAACAGAGGTGTCCGGGGTCGCCAGCTTCTCGGTGTAGCGTTCGTCGCGGTGCCGCCAGTCGACAGGCAACTCATCGCCCAGTTCCGCCGCCAATGCGCGACACCTGACGCACACCGGTGCGTACGGGTCATCGTGGATCTCGCATCCGGCTACTTCTGGGCTCCACTCATCGAGGAGCCCCGCCAGCGTCCGCATGAGTCGCGTCTTGCCCTGGCCCCGCTCGCCGAGTATCACCAGGTCGTGCCCAGCCAGTACGGCGCTCTCCAGCTCAGGCAGCACCGTCTCGTCAAAGCCGACAATGCCAGGGAAGGCGATCGTGCCGGAGCGCAGTCGCTCCATCAGGTTCTCCCGGAGCTCCGCCTTGGTGCGGCGGCTCACATACCCAGAATCCCGAAGCTCGCCCAGCGTGGCTGGCTTCCGGTGAAGAGGCTCCTGCATGGACCGACAGTACGACCCGGCCCAAGTCAACCCATTTCCTGGCCCGCCGGTACGCCGAGCGCCTCCCGCAACTCCTCGGTCCGGCAGAGTAAGTTAGCTGGAACGAATGCCGCACGAGGAGCCGCCGCGACGGATGCGCACCGCACGACTGGTCGGACTCAGCCCGGATGGGAAGTCCTTGATCGTGGCTACCGAGAGCGGTGAGCAGTTCATGATCGAGGCGGATGAGAGGCTCCGCGCAGCGTTGCGCGGTGATCGGCCGCGACTCGGACAACTGGAGATCCAGATGGAAACCTCACTCACCCCCCGCGACATTCAGGCGCGGATCCGGGCTGGCGAGACTCTCGAGGATGTGGCCCGAGTGGCAGGCATTCCCATGGATCGGGTTGAGCGCTTTGCAACCCCGGTCCTTGCCGAGCGCGAGCACGTCGCGTCCATGGCCATGGCGTCATCGGTGCGCCGCCGTGATGAGCCCTCCGGTCACCGCAGCCTGCGTATCACGGTCACTGAGCGGTTGCTTGGTCGCGGAGTCGATATCGACGCCATCCGATGGGACTCATATCGCCTGGATGATGGCCGCTGGGCAGTCACGGCAGATTTTCGATCCGGAGACACGAATCGACACGCTTCGTTCCTTTACGACCTTCGTGGACGCTTCTCGATTGCTGGCAACGACGAGGCTCGTTGGCTCCTCGGCGATCAGCTCTCCTCACGGGGTTCGCAGCGCCGCGCGCGACTTGCGGACGAGTCGACCGAGGAAGACACCGAGCCAACGCTGGTGAGCGACCAGCTGCCGTTTGGTAAAAGGGCCCATGAGACGGCGCGAAAAAAGCTTGC
>DATHIJ010000503.1:0-2858 GCA_035489975.1 Propionibacteriaceae bacterium
TCCCGGGCGCAGATGGCGGAATGCGAGAGAATTCCCCCCGTATCTGTGACGACAGCGGCGGCCAGAGCGAAGAGGGGGGTCCACGGCGGCGCCGTCGTCGGGCACACGAGGATGTCGCCTTTCTGGAGACGGTCTGCCTCGGTCAAGTCACGAATGACGCGGGCGCGGCCGCGTGCGGAGCCGCGGCTTGCAGCGTTGCCCTTGATCACGTTTTTCTCTTTCGAAGGCTCAACACCAAGTCCAAAGAACTTTGAGACTAGTGACTTGAGCTCAGCCGGGACCTCGGCCGGCGGTGGGGCACCCAGGAATGGCGGCGGGTCCAAATGCTCCCACCGGCCGAGCTCGGCTCTGCGGGCTGCGGCAGTCGCTTTGTAGGAAGGCGACGGGCTGCGGGCGGCCTCCCTAAGTTCTTCTAGATCAAAGAAAAAGACGTCGTTCGGATGGTCCAGAGCGCCGGCCTGGACGAGCTTACGTCCGAGGGCGAGCAACGGCACACGGCAAGAGCCTATGATAGTGAGTTGCCACATGGCACGGCCCTCGCTGATCGATACATGCCCCTCGCAGGCGGCGAGTCTCGTCTTAAGCTCGTCCAGCTCGTCGCCGCTTAATCGCGATTCTAGCTCACGCATCGCTTCGTCGTGTTGCCGCTGCGAACGCTGGATGGCAGCGTCCGGTGAGAAGTCAGGGTCCTCCAGATAGCGGGCGATGAGAAGGAGCGGAGTGTGTGGGTCTTCCGCCCAGGTGGGGACGTGCGGGAGGCCCCAGCTTTCGGCCCGCCAGCCGAATTCGTCGAGGTACTCCCGAAGGCTAGATTGGAATTCAGCACCCCCTGCGACACTCTCGATGTTCTCGTAGCGGCCACTTCGCAGTGCCGCGGCCACGTCGGGAAGTCCAGCGGCGATCCTGGCCAGGCTGGCGAGCCCAGCGCCGGCCGCGGCAGTCCCATTGCTCGTCCCCTGAAGAAGGGTCGCCAGCAGAGACGGGCCATCTTCGCCCAGCTTCTTCTCGAAGAATTCGACCAGCTGGAAGGTGGGGCCCATGAAGGCGTAAACGACGACCATCGTGTAGCGGAATGCCTCCACGGCTCGAGCGACTATATCGTCCAGGGATTCGGCAAGCTCGATCGCGCTCTTGCTGTCATAGCCGTCACTGCGGATCTGCTGGCAAATCGCCCTGATGCGCGGCACGTAATCGTTCTCCCAGACGTCGAACGGCCCGCGTTGAATGACTTCGGGAGTGGGCGGCGGCGGGAAGGCGTCGAGTGCGTAGTGGTAGCCGTGTACCGATAGCGATCGGGCACCGTTAAAGACCTCTCGACGCACCGTTTCGATGAGGTGCGTGGTGAGGCGTGGCATGGGCCGCGGGAAGTGCATGGCGTCAAGCATCCAGGTCTTCCCGGCGTCAGCCGGGTCTTTCCAGGTGACCGTGAACTCTTCTGTTGCGCGTTGTACCACCGGGGGCATCCTCCTTGTGAGTTTGTGTCCGCAGGCGGATAAGTATATCGGCGTCGGACCACTGTGGGAATGCCGCTTCTTTACCAAGGGCCCAGCGGTCGCGACGCCAAGGCTAAGCCGGCTAATGGGACAGAGTCCAAACTCGCTCACTCGGCGGCAGCTGGAACGGCTGAGCCGCTCGGGCCAGAGGGGGCGTCATAACGCTGCGTGACAAAGCGGTGTACGAAGATTGCAGATAGGGCAGCGGCGGTGGACATCACCACAAGCACAGCGAAAATCAGGTGAAACAGGCCGATACCCGGAAGGCCGGACTCCGTGTTGAGGATCGCCCCGAGCAATCCGACGCCAACAATACTGCCGAGATAACGCATCATGGAGTTGGTGCCGGCCGCGGTGCCCGCCAACTCGCGGGCGGTGCACTCGATGGCAGCCGCGCTGGCCGGACCGAAACTCACCGACATGCCGACACCCAGCAGTCCCATGCAGGCAACCAGGAAGGGAAAAGACGAGTTCTCACTGATGCCGAAGGCCAGAGCGGTTGTGCTCATGACGAGAAGGATGCTGCCGGCAAAAACCAGTGGTTTGCGCCCCAGCGAATCGGAAAGGAGGCCGGCGATAGGCGAAAGGACGATCATCGGCATCGCAATCGCTGACTGTAAGATCCCGGTGCGGCCGCTCCCGGCCCGCTGCACCTCTTCGATAAAGAACGGGATGGTGAGGAGGGCAGTGTACATTACCAAATTACCGAGGAGAATAAAGAGTGTGGCCGCCGCGTATGAGCGGTTGCGGAATAGGTTCCACTCGACGACCGGAGCAGCTACGCCTTGTTGTCGACGGACGAACACCCACGTGAAAAACACGAGTGTAGCGGTCGCACCCGCTAACAGTAATGTACTCTGCCCCCCGCCAAGTGCATTAAGCAAGACGGTAACGCTTACGAGAAGCAGGGCAAGAGCACCTGCCCCGATCAAGTCGACATCAAGACGATGGCGCGCGCGCGCCGTGGGGTACGCCAGCACGCTGAAGGCCATTAGCGCAGCCGCCACGAGCGGGATGTTTATCAGGAATAGCAGGCGCCAGGAGCCGATCGCAAGTAGGGCTGCGCCCAGTAGAGGACCGGTCGCCGCGGCAATAGACATAGCAGAGCCCGTAAAGCCCCCGGCGCGGCCGAGACGGTCAGGCGGGACCGATTCGCGAAGCATCGCCATGCCGTTTGGGATAACGGCTGCGCCGACGATTGCCTGACCGGTACGAAGTACTACAAGCAGCACAAAAGTCGGTGCTGCGGCACAAGCCACCGATAGCGCCAGGAAAGCGAGAAGCCCCGCACGGAAGACATTGGCGCGCCCAAGTTGATCGCCGAGACGGCCCCCAAGTGGCTGGGCCACGGCCATCGCAATGAGA
>DATHIJ010000504.1:0-4090 GCA_035489975.1 Propionibacteriaceae bacterium
GCGCCATCCGCCTCACCGAGCTGCACCGCTTCACCAACCCTGGTGAAGCCGCGGCATCACTCGCCCTCCGCGACGGCAAACCAGAGGCACTCGACTTCTACCTTGATCACGGGCGCGTTCATGTCGGCGACCTCGCCACCACCACCCACGATGCCTTCGCAGCCTGGGTGTCCGACCGGGCCGCCGGATTCGACACAATCATGCTCGCCCCCACCCGCAAGCTCGTCGCTGAACTCAACCGACAAGCCCGTGATCATCTCCTTCGCGGTCACCCGGCCGGCCGCGAGGTGCGCTTAGCGGATGGAAACCAGGCCAGTGTCGGCGATGTGATCATCACCCGAACCAACGACCGCCGACTCCACCTCGCGCCAACCGACTGGGTCAAAACGGCGACCGTTGGACTGTCACCCAGGTCGGCGAACGCGGCGACCTGGCTGTGCGACACAACCGCAGCAACCTCACCACACGGCTGCCCGCCGACTACGTCCGCACCTCAACCGGTCTCGGCTACGCCATTACCATTCACGCCGCCCAAGGCGTCACCGCCGACACCATGCACGGCCTCGCTAGTGGACAGGAGTCCCGGCAGCAGCTGTACACGATGCTCACCCGCGGCCGGGTCGCGAATCACCTCTACCTGCAGGTCGTCGGCGACGGCGACCCGCACACCCTTATCCGACCCGACACCGTCGCACCCCGCACCCCGACCGAAACCCTGCAGCAGATCCTCGCTCGTGACGAGGCCCCCACCTCAGCCAGCACGCTCCTCCGGCGACTCAGCGACCCAGCCGCGCAGTTGTTCGACGCCGTCCAGCGCTACACCGACGGGCTCAAGGTGGCATCCGAGCAGCTTGTCGACCCTCAGATCAGTCACACGCTCGACGACCAAGCCGACAACATCGTCCCCTCGCTCACCAGCGAGCCGTCGTGGCCAACCCTCAGAGCACACCTGCTCGCGTTGGCGGCTGAGAACGGTGAGCACCCACTCCTCCACCTCTACGAAGCCGCACTGGGGCGGGATCTCTGCACGGCTGAAGACATGGCCGCTGTGCTCGACTGGCGTCTCCCGGAGCCAGCATCCATTGACCTAGGACCGCTGCCCTGGCTTCCCGGCATACCGTCAACGCTTCATGATCATCACGTTTGGGGCGAGTACCTGGCGAAGCGGTCGCAGCTCGTTGCCGGCCTTGCAGATCAGGTCCGAGACCGCGCCAGCCACAGCCGCGAACAGCCCGTCTGGGCACCACCGGGCAGCCACCCGACCGCCGCACTCCTTGGTGAAGTCGCCGTCTGGCGAGCCGCCGTCCGCGTCGATCTCCACGACCGACGCGCTACAGGACGGGAACAACTGCAAATCTCTTCGGCCGAATGGCAAAGACATCTTGAGCGAAGGATCGCCCACGCTAGCGACAACCCGACCAACTCGGATATCCGGACGCAGGAAGTTGGTTCCACTTTCCAAGTTCGCCTTGACAAAGCTCGACAGCACTGGCCCCGGCCATCCGCCAACAACCGGAGGTCGGGTCCGCCCCGCCTTGGACGCTAGGGAAATCTGCCATATGGCCACGGCACACGAATCGACGCTGCGGTGATGCAAGTCACCTCTGCGGTCAATCGGTCCGACCACATGATGGATTGTGATCGAGCTTTTGCGGACATCCGGCCAGGTAGGCAGCGCTTCGCGACTTCCGCCTTGCTCGGTAGAAAAAGTGCCGAGACACTGACCACCAACGCGAGCTTTCTCTCCTTCGGGCGGTAAGAGAGGCTGGTCTGACCCAGCCTGACCTCGCGAAGACATCCACAGGAGCTGCACCACGCTGGCGGCAAATCAGTCAACGTGAATGAATGCCCCTGGTGGACAAGGAAGGAGCTACCGGTGTACTTCAAGATCGGACCGCTGCCTCCCGTCTCGAATCTTGAGCGCTGGTTGTCCCAGTTCTGCTGGCCGGAGGCCATGGCATGACCCCGAAGCGTCCTCCGCTGGGGGTGCGGTTGACAGCGGACATTGAGGAGGTCCGTGCTCCGCGTGGCACGGTGTGGTGGGCACGGGTTCGCTGGCACGATCCGGAATCGGGGCGGCGGGAAAGCATAAAACGCTCGCATTCCACGCACGAGGCCGCAGCCACCTGGATCACACAGATGCAAAACGCGTCGCGGACGGGGGTCGACGCGACGCAGACACTGGCCGAGTACGTGACCTTCATCGGCGACCGCTGGACCAGAGGAATCGACCCCACGTCAACCTACGACCCATACTCGGCCGGTCTCCGTCGTCGCGTCCTTCCGACGCTCGGTCATCTTCCGGTCGCAATGCTGACCGCGGGCCTGGTCGACCGCGCGATCGACCAGTGGGAGACCGAGTACGGGCGGTCGACGATCAAGAACACGGTCTCCGTGCTGGTCCTGGTGCTCAACGAGGCGGTCCGCGACGGCATCATCCCTCGCAACCCGGCAACGGACCGAGCCCGTCGCCGCACGGTCGGCCGTTCTTCCGGCCACTCCGAACCGAGCACACCCCGTGACCTCGCTCTTCCCAACGTCGCCATCCTTGAGCAGCTGGTAGCCCGCGTCGTCGAAGCCGGCAAGGACCAGTCGTGGGGCGACGTGGTGACGATCCTTGCTACGACCGCACTCCGGATCAGTGAGGTGTCGGGCCTCCGCGTTGGTGACATCGATCTAGTCCGAGGACTTATTCACGTCCATCGGCAGACATACCCAGGCCACGGCGGCCTGGTGACGAAGGAGACCAAGGGCCGTCGGCGGAGGACGGTTCCAATCATTGACCCGCTACGTCCCACGCTCGTCCGGCTCACCGCCGGCCGACGCCCAGAGGAACGACTGGTCCTCGGTCCCCGCGGCGGCGTGATCACCACCGCCACCTTGCGGGATGCGACCGGTTGGGACGCGCTGGTCACCGAGCTCGGGCAACCGGGCCTGGTCCGCCACGGCCTACGGCACACCGCCCTGACCTGGATGGCCGACGCTGGCATCGATCTGCACATCCTGCAGCGGGTCGCCGGACATCAGGATCCGGCAGTCACGGCTCGTTACCTGCATCCCGATGTGCAGGCCATGCTGGAGGCTGGCACAGCGTTTTCGGCCTGGTGGTCCGTAGCTGGTCCGGAGCGGCCATCGCTGGGCGTTATCGACGGCGGCAAGATGTCGGTTAAATACCGGTCCGACTAGGTCGGATGGCGTCCATCGGTTTGGTCGGGCTGGCGAGATTTGAACTCGCGACCCCTTGACCCCCAGTCAAGTGCGCTACCAAGCTGCGCCACAGCCCGTTGACCGTGCTCAGGAAGCATCAGCCACGAGCGGGAACTCTACTACGAGGACGCGTCCGATCAGTAGCCGCTGCTAGTGCGGCACAATCGGCCGCGTGACGCGTTGGGTATGCCCGAATTGTGAGCGGGAGTTCGCCTCCACCAACCAGGCGCACGTCTGCATTCCTGGCATCACGGTCAGTGATCTGCTGGGTCGGCATCCGCGTTGGGTGAGTGAGATCTACGCCACCCTCATCGAACATCTGAGCACTCTCGGGCCGTTCCACGAGGACGCCGTCAACGTGGGAATCTTCCTCAAGAGCGATCGCAAGTTCGCCGAATTCCGGCCGCGGGTGCGTTCGGTGCAGTTGAGCCTCTATCTCCCCTACGAACGGAGGGATCGGCGGATCGCCCGGTCACTGCCCGCGGCGGACCGAGTGATCCACTTGATCAACTTGACTAGCGCGGCCCAGGTCGATGATCAACTTCGCGAGTGGCTGACGGAGGCCTTCGACTTCAACACCGACGAGATGATCGACAAAGATTGGACGGCTCAGGGTGCGTCTGAGAACGGCTCGTAGCAGTCGTACGCCTCTTGCCGGATGATCTTGTCGTCGCGGAAGGTGAAGATCAAGACACTGTACGCATGAAGCCGCTGCCCTTGACGCAAAGGTCCCGCATCCATCGCCAGCTCGGCATGCCACTCGGCCTGACAGACAACTGTGTTCTCGTCTTCGATCCAGCGGCTTACGTCGTACCTCTGGAAAGCCAACATCCCGGCACCCAATTCGCTTGCCGCGATCATGCCGTCGAGACCCCGGTGCCCA
>DATHIJ010000505.1:0-2512 GCA_035489975.1 Propionibacteriaceae bacterium
TGCCGCACCAGGCACGTTGGCTGCCATTCTCGCATGGGCCGACGAGTCTCGACAGGCGGTTGGACAGCTGGCATATGTCTGATTTATCCGCTTGGAGCCTTTCCGGTGTGCCGCGCGGATTGGTCCCTGTCGTAGCCGTCAATTACTTACCGACTCGGGCACCAAACAGGTAGAAGCAAACAGGCATCGGAACGGTTGCAGAACAGGAGGAGAGTTGAGTCGGTCTGGGGCGCGTTGTTCTGATTGCTCAGGGTCAGTTTCCCCAGACCGCTCGCCGAACCCGCCGTGCGCCTCTCGACGCAACGGGCTCTCCACGGGAACTGCCGTTAGGTGGCAGACAGCGCCCACGGGGTCGGGATGTTTCCTCGGTAGCGGTATCGGGTGACCGGGACCGCTTCGAGGTTGAACAAGGCTTTCCCGTCCGCCGACAGTGGTTGCCACCGGCCCGTCGGGCCGGTGAATCGTCGCCGGAAATCGGTCCACTTCCAGTGGTGCCGCGTCATCAGCCACCGGGCGACCCGATGCCACACGAAGTGGGCAAGGGCTGAGAAGGTGTGTTTGCTGACGGCGTGACGGAAGTAAGTGGACCATCCGCGCATGATCTGAGCGAGCCGGATCAGCACGGATCCCGGGTGCTGCTGTGACGTCCTGTTCGTCAGGGCACGTACTTTCGCCTTCAACGACCGGATCGGCCGGTCCGCGATGAAGGTGTAGACGTGCCAGGTGTTTGTTCCTCGTTTACGTTTCCACTGGATGTGGAAGCCGAGGAAATCGAACCCCTCGGACATGTGCACCACCCTGGTTTTGGCCTCTGAGAAGGTCAAGCCCATGGTGGCTAACACGCCGCTGATCTCGCCGCGGAGGGCTTCGACGTCAGTCTGGTTGCCGTCCCCGAGCACGGTGAAATCGTCTGCGTATCTGACGATCCGCCAGTTGGGTAGGCCCTTGGCCCGACGTCGTTCACGTTGTGAGCGGGTGGACATGGTGCCGCCTGGCTGCCACGGCCGGTGCAGGTGCTCATCGAGCACCGACAAGGCGATGTTGGCCATCAACGGCGACAGAATGCCGCCTTGCGGAGTGCCGGTGGGGGTGTCCTGCTTTTCGCCGAGTTCGGTCAAGATCCCGGCCTTCAGGAACGCCTTCACCAGCGCCACGACCCGTTTGTCTTTGACTCGCTTCCGCACCCGATCCAGGAGGCCGGAGTGCGAGATTCGGTCAAAGCATGCCTCGATGTCAGCGTCCAGCACCCACCGGTAACCGTGGGTGCCGAACAGCTGGATCTCAGCGATCGCATCGTGAGCTCGCCGCTTCGGCCGGAACCCGTAGGAGACCGGCATGAAGTCGGCCTCGAAGATCGGTTCCAGCACCAGCTTCAACGCAGCCTGGACCACCCGATCAGCGATGGTGGGGATGCCCAAACTTCGCAGCTTCCCCGAACCGTGGCCTTTCGGGATCAACCGTTGGCGCACCGGCAACGGACGAAATGAGCCGTCCTTGACCTGTGCCCGCAGGTCGTCCAGGAACCCCGCAACACCGACCGTCTCGTCCACGGCGGCGACGGTCCAGCCGTCGACGCCGGGAGTGTCTCGGCCGGTGTTGCTCGCGACCCGGGCAAACGCCATCCGCAGCGTCGCCGGGTCATGCACGAAGTTGAACAGGTCGTCGAACCGGCGGCCAGGATCGACCACCGCCCAACGGTGAAGCTTGGCCTGCATACCTGATACCCCGACCGGAGGTTCATGCCCCAGGTCCGGGCCACCCGTATTCACCGGTGGATCTTTCAGCATCGCAGCATCCTTGTCTTCTCGTTTCCGCTGCCGCCCTTCCCCAGGTGGCCGGCTTTCCCGGCCTCGGAGTACTACGGCGGCTCCGCCCCGTTCCGGTCCGATCGGTCAACGGTGAACCCACCCCGCCGATCCGTGCTGGCGGCCCGGATGGTGGGTGAGGACCGGAACGGTTCCCACGTTCACTGCTGTTCGCTCGACGGGTGAGGAGTCCCACTTTGTCCCTGCGGCCTCGCCATGGTTACACCGTGGACATTCACCATGGCCTCCCGGCGAGCGCATCCATACCCGCCCAGAAGTTAGTCCCACCAGCAAAGAAGCCCCGGTGGTTTGCGCACCGCTCCCGGCCCAGATCCGCCAGATTGAGGCCGGTAGATACTTGAGAGACGTAATAACGCGGGTTCCTCTCGTACTCCTTCCCATCACGCTCGCCGGACCCGCACCATCTGGCAGTTCTGGCCCGTCCCGGCTTTGTCAGGGCTGCTCCCACCCACCCCGGCACCTTCCGGGGCAGGCTGCCCTCAGCTTCACCTCCCTGCCACGACAGGGTCAGCGGTGCAGGTCTCTCACCTCCACTCAAACAACAGCGCCTCGTGGCGCACGGATGCCTCGATCAAGTTGTCCTCGGTCGCGTCGAGTCTGAAGACGGTGTCGGCGCGGGCGATGCTGACCGCGATGATCGAGGGCGAAACTGATCCGCTCCGGCTCGCCGACATGGCAAAAGGCAA
>DATHIJ010000506.1:0-3109 GCA_035489975.1 Propionibacteriaceae bacterium
CAATTGAAATACGACAGGGTGCTGGAGCTAGCAGCCCGGCTTCCGGCAGCGCGAGGCAGCGTCGAGACCCATCTGCAGCTGGCGGGAATGCCATACCAGCGGGCGCTGGGCACCGCCTTCCGACTTCTTGATCTTGGTTTCTTTCGGATCGGCGGCGAGGCGTACGCGGAGGCCAACAACAGCTACGGTCTGGCGACCATCCAGAAGGAGCATGTCACGATCGAGCGTGGCGCAGTGATCTTCAACTATCTGGCGAAGTCGGGTCAGGAACGATACGTGGCACTCGCTGATGATCTTGTTCTGGGAGCGGTTCGGGAGCTGTTGGCGCGGCGTGGCGGCGGGCCAGAACTCCTTGCCTACAAGGACGGACGGCACTGGCACGATGTCAGCTCCAACGACATCAACAGCTATCTCAAGGGCCTCCTCGGCGAGGAGATGTCGGCCAAAGACTTCCGTACCTGGCATGGCACTGTGATCGCTGCCGTGGTACTGGCGGAGGCAAACGAACGCGCGAGGACTGTGAGCGCCCGCAAGCGTGCCGTCTCAGCAGCGATGAAGGAAGTGGCCGGCTATCTCCGCAATACCCCGGCCGTGGCTCGCGCATCGTACGTTGATCCCCGGGTGATCGACCTCTTCAACGACGGCGCCACCATCTCGCCAGCGCTGGCGGCGACAGACACTGATCTTTCCGACGGCACGACGCATGGCAAGATCGAGCGAGCCGTCCTGAATCTGCTCGGAGCGGCGCCCGATCCCTCATGATCAAATGCGAGCGCCGGTGCTTGAGATGATCACTCAGGGCTGTTGCCACGATCCTTCGGCGTCGACAACTGTCCGGGAGAGAACAGCAGACAGCAGGCTGGTAATGCACAAGCCGATGACCATGTTGATCAGAGCCACACAGAGCTTCCCCTTCAGGCTCCCCTCCAAGGCGAACGGCAACACCATCGTGGCGACCGTGACCAGACCGACAATCCAACCGAAAACACACGCGGCCGCGGCGTGGTCACGGAAAGAAGGTGCGCGAGGCCAGTTGCGGCCAGGGCCAGCGCGGCCGCCGTGATGGCGTAGTTCACTGGGAATGAATCGGTAAGACGAAGCAGCGGCGGTTCAACCAGCTTTACATCCAACACTTCACGACAGATCAACACGCCCACCGCCGCGACCAGCGCGGCCACAAGTGCAGTCGCCACACCACCACCCCATAGCCTGCCGGCGTCGATGGCGACACGATTGCGCGAAATCGGTCCAGGGGTATTGGCGGTTGACATCCGATCCTCCTCAGTCGCGGGCGGCCAGGTCGGCCGGGTGCCCTCTGTCAGTTCTGCCGCTCAGCGGTCAAAGTCTCGAGCAGCTCGCGGTCCTCCCGGGCCAGCCAGGTCTCCTCGAGCAAGGTGCCGCCTGCCCGCTGGATGGCCGCGCTCAAAGGATCCGCCCAAGTGTGTTCGATGAGCGCGACGGCGGCAGTGCCGCCTACGGGTATTGCATCGGCAAGGGACCACGCTGAAGCCGAGTCATTCTCACTCACCTTGGCCTCCGCGTCAACCGAATCCTCGGGCATGCCGAGAACACCGGTTGCCAAGTCACCGAGATCGGCTTTAACCGTTTCCGGTAGTGCCAGAGTCTCGAAGACGCCTTCCTCGGTGCGGGAGATGAGGAGCAAGTCGACGAGTCGGACAATCCCGGCCTCCCGTAGCCGCACGAACTCCGCGAGCACCTCGCCGGAGAACTTCGGTTGGTCAAAACCCACCACCAGCACCTGCACCGGACCGGTCACTGGGCCACCCGGGCCCGCAGCTGCTGAAACTCCACCTGCGTGATCACTCCGGCGTCCAGCAGATGCTGCAGGGCCAGCTGTGTGTCGGGCTGGGCCTGCGCTGCTGCATCGGGGACCTTCGACTGGATGGGCATCGGGACTGGTGCGCGTACGAAGGCACCGCCCGCGGTAATTGGGTCCGCAAAATTCGGCGGTGGCGCGGTTGGGTGGGATGCCCCGTAGGCCTGCGCCGGCGTGAGTCGGCCGCCGTAGTAAGGCACATGCCCGGTCATTCCCACACGCTTGAGCTGCCTCGGCACCAAGAGCATCGGGCCTCCTCCGTCGTGGACCTACTGTACGGAGCAGGCACCACGGACAAGGCGACGGTTGGTCAATCGGGGCGTACGACGCGGGCTCAGCGCTCCCCCGCTGGCTGCGGCCACCTTGCTACGGTGACCTCTAAAACGCCCTCGCTGAGGAGCACGCATGGGGATTCGCAGCACCGTGGGCTCGATGCTCGAGTCGACCATCGGCCGCGAACGCACGAACACGATTCGCGGGGTGGAACGGAGGGCTCGCAACGCGCTGGCAAGACGGCTGGCGATGGAGCCGCCCAAGAAGCCAACCGCGAAGCCCGCGGCCAAGCCAGCCGTCCACAAACCCAAACCAACCGCCAGGCCGTCACGCTGGCAGCCGCCCGACCCGTACGTGCCCCATCCCGAGCCAAGGCTGACCCGCCACGAGTTGCTCCGAGGGCTCCATGAGAAGACGCGTCCTCGGACCTACTTGGAGATCGGGATCAGAACGGGCCGCAGCATGGTGCTCTCGCGTACCCGCTCCATCGGCGTGGACCCCTCTTTCAATATCGACCGGCCGATTCATTGCGACGTGCAACTCGTCCGGGCCACAAGTGATGACTTCTTCGCCGGCGACGAGCCGCTGGCACACTTCGACGGCCTCCCAGTTGATCTTGCCTTCATCGACGGGATGCACCTGTCGGACTTCGCACTGCGCGACTTCATCAACATCGAGCCGTTCATGGCTGAGACCGGCGTTGTTGTGGTCGATGACGTGCTGCCACGTAACGGTCTCGAGGCAGCTCGTGATCGCAAGACCGAGCCGTGGACCGGCGATGTGTACAAGGTCGCCGAGACACTGCACCGGAGGCGGCCCGACTTGGTCGTCCTCCTCGTCAACACAGCCCCTACCGGCACCGCGGTGATCGTCGGCGTCGACCCGGCTTCTACGGTCCTCAAGGATTGCTACGCCGAGGAAGAGAGCTATCTGCTGCGACCGGATCCGCAGGCGCCGCCCCAGGAGTACCTGGACCGCTCCATCGCCATTGAGCCGGAG
>DATHIJ010000507.1:0-3320 GCA_035489975.1 Propionibacteriaceae bacterium
TCGATGCCATATCGGTGCAGCACGGCCTCACAGTCATGCGACTGGATTCCGAAACCCGGCCGGCTCCTTGTCGCCTTCCCGCTCTGTACGCAATCGCAAGAGCACGGGCCCGGTCAAAGTCGGATGACTTGCATCACCAGAGGATCACTGAGGGAGCCGTCGCGTCTCGACGATCTCGCTGCAGATCATGATCAACTTGCGATTCTCGCTCTGAGAGACCCGTCGCAGGTACGCGAAGGCTTGGTCGGCATCGATGCCGAGCCTCTCCATCAAGATTCCTTCGGCCTGCCCGATGATGGTACGGCTCGTCATGGCAACGCCGCGCCCACGAATCTCTCGGTGCGCGGCTAGCGCAACCGAGATCTGCGCGGCCAAGGCGTGAGCGATCGCGTACTCATTGGGCCCGAACGGGTCAATCGAGTCTGAGTACAGATTGAGCGCGCCGTATGAATCGGCACCGTAAGGGTTAGCGCTCGTGTAGAGCCAAAGCGACATCATTGCCTTAATGCCTAAGACGGACACCGCGCGTGGGGTCCACTCTGGCCACCGAGCCTCCTCGCGCAGATTCCGGCTGATCACGGTGTCCTGCGAGCGCACGGCGTCCAGGCACGGGCCCTCACCAAGCTGGTACTGCAGGGCATCGCCGCGCCGCACCACATCATCGGAAGCTACCGGTGTGGAGAACTCGCGACCCTGGACGATACAGATGCCGGCATGATCACCACCGTCGACAATCTTCAAAGCAAGATCAACAGCGAGCTGCAGCAGTTCTGTTTCGCTCGGGGCGGCATACAGCTCTCTCGCCGTTCGAGCGAAGCCTTCGACCCCGCTAATCTCGGTTGTTCCCATGAGGCCTGCCGTCCCATACGCTCCGATGCCAAACAACGTGCCCATTTGCCTCGCGTATACGCGTGTGCGGTCGTCCTTTGTGTGCTCGTGGTCCCCTGTGGTCATTCGAGGCGACCTGTGTATGACTCGGACCCACCGACGAGCCACGGCACTACGCCGGGGTCATTTCCGGAGGCGAGCAATGCAAAGGACGCGCGCTGGCGGCTGGCCACCGCCGACCTCTGACTTGCATAGAAGAACTGTAGAACTAAGTGTTGATTGTGCGCAACTGCTGTATAGATAACGTTTAGACTTAAGGGTGGACGGGCTGTGGACGTCTCGCACGATCTCGGCCACACTCATCTCAGGAGGGGTCGCAGGATGGAGGGCAGCACGGACCGCACCGACGCCATCTACAGCATCGGAGCGGTAGCGCGGATGCTTGGCGTGCCGGCGCAAACGCTGCGTGCCTGGGAGGACCGCTATCAACAGATCGTGCCTGCTCGGAGCGGTGGCGGGCAGCGGCTCTACAGCCGCGACCAGGTGGATCAGCTCAGCTTTATTCGCAATCAGATAGAGCAGGGCCTGCAACCGGCCGACGCCCACCGCCTCCTCGCCCAGCATCACAGTGAGATTGCTTCCATGCCGGTCGAGCAGCGCCCCAACGCGCCAGCGAGCCTCGAGGCAGCGACGACCGTGTTGCTCGCCGAGCGTGACCCGTACGCCGCTGAGTTCGCCGAATACTTCCTACGCACCGAGGGATATGTCGTTCGCATCGTGCTTGACCCCGCTGTGGCAGCTGAAATCCTCCGCGACGAGCCGCCGAGCGTACTTGTCGTAGATCTGCTGATCGCCGGTGGCGCAGGTCTGGCGCTGTGCCGGACGGCACGAGACAACGGTTCGGTGCCGGTCCTCGCCGTCTCCGCGGTCGACCAGCGTGAGCAGGCGCTGGCCGCCGGAGCCGAGGCGTTCCTGGTCAAACCGCTCGACCCCTTACAGTTCGTGTCCACGGTCCGCGACCTGGTCGGGACCAGCGCCTACCTGCGACCAAGGAGCTAAGGCGATGACCGACCGGCTATCGAGCGGCTCCGACCGATTGGACACCGTCCTCGGGGGCGGTCTGCCCCGGAACGCTATCGTCTTGATCGGCGGCAATCCGGGCTCGGGCAAGACGATCCTCGCCCAGCAGTATGTGTTCCACAACGCCAGCGCCGACCGGCCGGCGGTGTATCTGACCACGGTGTCTGAACCGCTTGAGAAGATCCTGCTCTACGGCCAGTCTCTCGACTTCTTCGATCCCGCTGCACTCGGCACAAGCGTGATCTATGAAGATCTCGGCCGGACGCTGAACGACGAGGGTTTATCCGGTGCGTTGGCGTCCATCACCGAGCTCCTCAAACAACATCGCCCCGGGCTGGTCGTGATCGACAGTTTCAGGGCCCTCCAGACATACGCAGCCGACCCGGAGACGTTCAGAGGGTTCCTGCACGAGCTAGCCGGGCGCCTCTCCGCGTTGCCGATCACCGCTTTCTGGGTCGGTGAGTACAACAGCACCGACACCAGCGATGCGCCCGAGTTCGCCGTTGCCGATGCCATCGTCTCGCTCAGTACCGACCGGGAAGCCGAACGGGACCGGCGGGTGCTATCGGTCGTCAAGCTCCGCGGTAGCGGCTCCCTATCGGGCAAGCACGCCTACCGGCTCTCCTCCACAGGGATCCACGTGTTCCCGCGCATGGCCGACCCCGTCGATCTCGACCCCTATGGCGGCACGCACGAACGCCTGTCCTCGGGCGTCCCAGCCTTGGATGCCATGCTGTTGGATGGCTACTACCGCGGTTCCTCGACCCTGCTGGCTGGCCCCTCCGGGGTCGGCAAGACCTTGCTCGCGCTCCACTTCATCTTCGCCGGCGCAGGTCGCGGCGAAACAGGGGTGATCGCGACGTTCCAGGAGAACCCGACCCAGCTCGAGCGGATCCTGAAAGGGTTCTCCTGGTCATTGGACGATCCGGGTGTCGAGCTCATGTACCGCAGCCCCGTCGATCTGTATCTTGACGAATGGGTCTACGACCTGCTGGACACCATGGACCGCACCGGCGCGACCAGAGTCGCCATCGACAGTCTCGGAGACCTGCGAGCCTCATCGGGAGACGAACTCCGTTTCCGCGAGTACATCTACTCGCTACTGCAACGCTGCGCCCGCGCGAACATCAGCGTTGTCATGACCCAAGAGGTCCCCGATCTGTTTGGGGTCTCCCGCCTGTCTGAATACGGCATCTCGCATTTGTCAGACAATGTGATCCTGCTCCAGTTCCTACGAGGAGACTCCCGGCTCAAACGCGCATTGACCATTCTCAAGGCACGCGGCAGCGCCCATGACCCATCCACGCGCCAGTACGAGATCACAACCGACGGTGTCATCCTCGGTGACAAGTTCGAGCACAACCAGGACTTGACCTAGACCCCGAGTGGGCCGCGTGGCGTGGACCCGAACA
>DATHIJ010000508.1:0-2945 GCA_035489975.1 Propionibacteriaceae bacterium
GCCGAGTACCTCGGTACGGAAGTCTTCAGCACGGTCAGACCACCGCACACCGCCGCGGGCGACCCGGCCGTAGCGCAGATGTACGCCCTCCATCCGCGGCGAATAGACGAAGACCTCGAACTCCGGTCGCGGCTCAGGCAGCTCCGGAATCTGGCGCGGCAGCAGCTTTAGAGCGATCGCCTCGCGGCCAGGGATATAGAAGCTCGTGCGAACCACCGCCTGGATCACCGCAAGGAAGGACCTCAGGATTCGATCATGATCAAGGCTCGCGACGTCGTTGAGCGCCTTCTTGATCTTGTCGACGAGCTCGCTGGTCGCGGCCGTCCGAGCCTCGACGTCGAGACCAGTTCTCGGATCGAAACGCGTCCGGAAGATCTGGATGAGCTGACGGGCAATGTCGACGTTGCTGCTCAGCGCCTGGGCGAAATAGCTCTGGCTGTAGGTGAAGCCGACTTGCCGTAGGTAGCGGCCGATGGACCGCAGCACACTGACGTCACGCCAATCGAGGTCGGCCCCCATCACCAGCGCATTGAAGCCGTCGGACTCACTCTGGCCGACGTAGGAAGCCGAGAAGGCGTCCATGAACCGCTGTCGCGCCTCGGGCGTCCAGCGGCTGCGGACGGCGTCGGCGCCACCTGGCACTCGTACCCCGAAGTCGTAGATGAATGCCCGTTGATCCTTGCCCATGCTCAGCTCGTACGGCCGCTCGTCAATTACGTCGACGCCGAGCAGCGAGAGATGCGGCATGATCTTCGACAGTGACAGCGACGCCTCGCGCCGGAAGATCTTCAGCCGCAACTCTGCCTCAGCGTCAGCGCGATCCGGGACGTATATCGCTAGCGACATGTCATGAATATCCTCGAGGGCCAGCAGCGCGGTGAGGTCCTGCGCCGCCTGCTGCGCGGTGTAGTCCTCCTTGTAGCCCTCGGGCAGCACACCCGCCAACGCGGCAAGCCGTTCAGCATGGTCCATGCCAACCACCAGGTCGGCGAACTCATCGTCCCAGAAGCGGGTTGCCGAGGTCAGCTCCCGCTCTAGGGCGCGCACGTCCACCTCACCCAGTGACTTGCCGACCGGCATCCGCACCACCAAGTGGAGCCTCGCCAGCACCGACTCGGTGACGCGGGCGGTGTACTCGACCGAGGCGCCGCCGAGAGCACTCAAAAGGATCTGTTCCATCCGCCGCCGAACTGCGGTGGTGTAACGGTCTCGAGGCAGATGGATCAAGCAAGAGATATAGCGCCCGTACGGATCGCGGCGGACGAACATCCGGACCTGTCGGCGCTCCTTGAGGTGCGCCACCTTCTCCACGATGGAGGCCAGTTCGGGAACCGGCGTCTGGAACAGCTCATCGCGAGGGTAAGTCTCCAGCACGTCCATGATCGCCTTGCCGCCATGGCTGGCCTCGCTGTAGCCCGAGCGCGCGATCACTCCCGCAGCCTTCTGCCGCAGCACTGGAACCCGAGCCACGCTCTCTGAGTACGCCGACGAGGAGAACAACCCGAGGAAGCGCCGTTCACCGATGACCCGGTTCTCGGCGTCGAAAATGCGGAAGGCGATGTAGTCGAGATAGGTCGGTCTGTGCACTCGGGACTTCTGGTTGTCCTTAGTGATGATCATCAATTCAGGCTCGGCGCCAGGCAGTGGGACCGCGTGGAAGATGCCTGGAGGGTCCTGATCGGGGCGCAAGATACCAAGACCAGTACCTGGGCGAACCTTGAACTCAATGCCGGATTGGTCGCTGACCACGTCGTACTCCCGGTAGCCAAGGAAGGTGAAGTGGTTGGCGTTCAGCCAGCTGAGCAGCTCGCAGGCAAGGTCGGCCTGTTCCACCCGGCCGCCGGTGATCGCGGGGTCTCTCAATAGCTCGATGGTCTCTTCGGACCGTGTGATCATCTTTTGCCAGTCCTGAACGGCCTCCTCGACCAGTCGCAGGACCTCGAGCAGTCCGTGTTCTAGGTCAGAGACCACCGAGTGGCGACCATCCGGGCGAGCCGGAGGAAGGATTTCCAGATGCATCCAAGACTCAGGAATGACGGTTGGATCGCGATCGGCCTCACCGGCGCGCAGGATGCCATGCAAGGTTCCCTGGAGATCCCGTCGGACGAGGAACTGTGGATGGAACACCTCGCGAATGCTCCAGCCCTGGCGCAACACCTCCATGGTGACCGAGTCGACGAGGAATGGCCGGTCGTCGGTGACAATCTGCACCACAGTGGCACCGCCAGGGGTCCAGCCGTCGTCGTTCGGGCCCGGGGTCCGGATCTTGATCACGGCGCGAGCCGCGGGCCGATGCAGCGCCGCTCGGTAGTGCCTTTCGACCAGGCCGAGGAGGTTCTCGACGCTGCGCTCGTCGACATCGTCTGCGTCAACATGTCGGAAGTAGTGCTGGAGGAACATCTGGACAGCGTCCGGGTCCTGACCCAGTTCAGCGGCGATCTTCGCCCCCCGAGCGGCTACCCGTGCGATCTTCTCGGTCTTCTCCTTCTCCAGCTCGACCTCGAAAGTGGTCACATCTACCCGTCCGATCATTGCCGCCGCACCCCGCTGTGCGGCTACCTCCGACATTAGCCCCAACGCGCCGGCGCAAACGGACGACCAGACGGTAGGGACCCTAGCTCCGGCCCCACCAAGGCGCTCATGCCACCGCCGTCTAGCCGCAATCCGCCGCAATCTCGGGCCGCCGCACCGGCGGGCGTAGCAAGAATGCTGCCGGAGAGCAATCCTCGGGCGCCGCACGGGCGGGCGTCGCAAACCTAAGATGCCTGACCACCCCCAGCTCCGGCCCACCAAGGCGCTCATGTCACCGGCTGCTCTGCCCGACATCCTCGGGCGGCGCACCGGCGGCGTAGCGAAGCCCATGGAAGGCAATCGTCGGGCGCCGCACGGGCGGGTGTAGCAAACCTAAGATGCCTGACCACCCCCAGCTCCGGCCCACCAAGGCG
>DATHIJ010000509.1:0-3230 GCA_035489975.1 Propionibacteriaceae bacterium
TCACCAGGGAGTTGATCATGGAGTGGAGCTCGGTCGAGGAGCGAGACCTGAGCCTTGACGAGGCCAAGCGGGCAGACGAGGTATTCCTTACCTCCTCAATGCGCGACGTCCAGGCAGTTGGGCGCTGGGATGATCGGGACCTCGGCCCGACGCGACCGGTTACCCAAGCCCTTGCGATCAATTTCGCCGAGCGGTCCGAAGCAGACATCGACCCGTAAATGGGGGATCAGCCAAGGATCCATGGAGCCGAGATCGCCATGGGGAGGAGGCCGAGTAGGACCCAGGCGCTGTAGGGGCGCCGGCGGTTGATGAGCAGAATTGCCGCGGCAGTGCCCAAGCCCATCACGCCTGTCATGATCCACAAGCCAATGACACTGGTTGGCGGAAGGTCCCTATCGCCCGCGATAGCCAGGTAGGCGGCGAGAACTGCCGCGAAGCTACCGAAGACCACGGCAACCAGAGCTGAGATGACAACGCGCTGCACGAGGTCCTCGCTGCGTGCCTCTTGTCTCCTCCTGGCGGAGTGGTCACTTGGCTCCGACGCGCTCATCCGCTGCTCCGTTCATGGTGCCCTCACACATTGCTCCAACCGCGCACTTGAAACCGGCTCAAGGCGAGTGCCTGCGGAAAGTCATAGCCAGGCAAGGCACCATTCAAAGTTCACCTGCCCGCAAGCGCCGGTCGGGCGATTTCGGCATCTCGAACTGTCGTCAGCCTAAGTCGAGTACAGGAGACTTGGCCGCAAGGGGGCGGCGTGGAGCGCGATTTCCAAAGACCACATCCTTCGGACCGGCGACCCCGAATCCGATCTCAAACTGTGGCTCCCGGCTCCGCAAGACCTTCGTTTCGGGAGGTCCTCTGAGACCAGTCCCGGAGTCGAAGACATCGTGTGCCTGTTCATTACTAGGTTGGACGCGGCCACGAAAGGCCGCGCGATCAAGGGAGAACCACCATGACGATGCAGCAGATGGAGAACGCGGCATCGTTGTCGACGACCTCGACGCCGTTACCGCATTCTTTGTCGAAATTGGTCTGGAGCTGGAGGGTAGGACGTAGTCGAGGGAAGCTGGGCTGCCCGTGTCGCCGGGCTCGACGATGTCAAAATCGACGTCGCGATCGTGCGAACCCCAGACGGACAGGGCCCGCTCGAGCCGATGAAGTTCCACACACCCGCCGCCGTCAGGGCCGAGCCAGAAAGCGTACCGGCGAACACCCTGGGCATCCGCCGCATCCTGTCCGCCGTCGAAAACATCGAGGGCATAGTCGACAGCCTGCGAGCCCACGGCTTCGAACTCATGGCGGCGAGCTGGCGCAGGTCGAGGGCGGCTCCCTGTTCTGGTACGTCCGCGGCCCCGAGAGCATCATCGTCGCCCTGGCCGAACAGCTCAGCTGAGACCTCGGACGCCTATCCAACAGTTCAAGGAGACCGACAGACATGCGAAAACTCGTAGTCCAGCAGTGGGTTACCGTCGACAACATCGCCGCGGAGGAGGACGGCGGGCTCAGCTTCGTGTCAGGTGAGCCCTTTTCCGAAACCACCAACCCTGCGTTCAAGGCAAGCGTGATGGGGTTCGTTGACTCGGTCGACACGATGATTCTCGGCGCGAATACCTACGCCCAGGCCAAGGACTACTGGCCGTACGCCGACGACCAAGGCGAGTACGGCCAGAAGCTCAACAACCTCACTAAGTTCGTCGCCTCGTCGAAGCTGGATGACGCCCGGTGGGGCGATTTTCCCGCCGCTACCGTGACGCGCGACCCGGCCGCCACCATCCGGGAGCTCAGGGAGCAGAGCGGTAAGGACATCTGGCTGTGGGGGAGCTTGAAACTCATGCACTCCCTGCTGTACGCCGGCGTCGTCGACGAGATCACCCTGCTCGTCTGCCCGGCGTCACGCGGCAAGGGAACGCGCATCTTCGAGGATCGGCAAGACCTGAAGCCGGTCGAGGCCACCTTGTTCGAAAACGGCGTGGTACTTCTGCGCTACGAGATCAAGAAATAGGCGGGAGTCCGATCTTTCGAAGAATCGGACGCTGGAGATGCTGCTCGTTTTCGGCATCAGCCGGCGTTGCCTATTGTGTGGCTGGCGCGATGATCAGCGCGCCCGGCTTCGCGAGACGCTCGCGCGGGTGACGACCGATGGCAGCAGGTCCTTGGCCAGGCGCCGAATGCGGCTCGGCCGGCGCCGAGGACGCGTGCGTCCAGTTGGCGTCGGCTTGGCCGCTACGGAGGGCGCGGGTTCAGGGGCCTTGTGCCGGGAGGCCGGTTGGGGTGGGAAGGGCGTCTTCCGGTTCTTGTTGCTGATCCGGATCATGCCTGCCCGGCCACCTGTTGCACTTCGTGCCACATGTCGGTGCGGCCGTCGAGCCATTCCAGCAGGTCACGGCGTACCAGTGCAGGATCGCCCCACGTCCCGTACATCTTGCTGCCGGTCACGCACACCAGCCGCAGCCCCAGCACCGCGACCGCCTCCCAGGCTGCCGCCGCAACACCCGGCGTGTGCTCGGCGCGGTAGTCATCGAGCGCCAGGATGCCGCTGGGCAGCACCAGGTCGCGTACGGCCACGATGTCGCCGCGCACATGCTCGTACAGGTGTGAGGCGTCGATGTGCGCGAAACGGCAGCTGCCAGGGGCGACCTTGGAGCCGATGATCGATGTCGGGCCCTGGATCACGACGGGCCGCTCGTTGTGGAAGGACAGGTAGTTCGCTTCGAGGGCGCGCCGCGTCAGCGTCGAGTAGGACTTGCCCGTCTCGGCGCTGTTCGCGTCGTCCGCTACTTCCGAGTCGAACAGGTCACAGACCGTGAAAGTTTCCCCTTCGCCCAGGTGTGCACCCATCAAGATGCTGCTCTTGCCCATGTAGGTGCCGAGCTCGAGCAGGTCGCCACGCTCGCCGAGTTCGTTCTGGCGGGTGAGGACCGGTGGAACAGCTGCTGGTCGATGGCCCAGAACCAACCCTTAACCGCCTGGAGCGAGGTTGGCCGCGGCAGGTCGGTGGTGGCGTCAGCTGTGGTGGTAGTCACGTTGACTCCAGACGTGGTGTGGAGATAAGAGAATTCCCCTTCGGGAATTCTGATGCATGGGTCTTGGCGGGCAGCGGCTTTCGGTCTCCGAGTAGGTAACTTAAAGAATGACATGGTCACTCCGGCATGAGTCGAGTCGTAACGCGCCGCTTCCCTGAGCGGATGGGAATGGGGGTGGGGTCTCAGCGGTGGGAGATTACTGGGTTC
>DATHIJ010000510.1:0-5323 GCA_035489975.1 Propionibacteriaceae bacterium
CACCGACGAAGACCTCGAGGCCGGTTTCACGTTCGACGGCGACACCGTCAAGTTCTGGAGCAGCCGCCGCGGCATTTGGCGTCCGAAACAGCTCTCGGCCTCGGGCGCCGCTCTGTCGATCACCACGACACCGCCGAAGCCCGGCAAGAAACCGCCCTACGACGACCAGATCGCGTCGAATGCCGACTATCTCATCTACCGTTACGAAGGCGACGACCCACAGACTTGGACGAACGTCGCGGTGCGCGCAGCAATGGAGCAGCACCGTCCGTTGATCTACTTCTACGGGGTCACCCCCGGGGTGTACGACGCTGTCTTCCCGTGCTATGTCGTCGCCGACCACCCTGGCGACCTGGCCTTCGAGATCGCCGCGGATGTCGAGGGCGCGCGCCTTGATCCCGCCACTGCCGGCATCGACGCGGATGCCGCCCGACGGCGCTACGGCACCGCCACCGTCAAGACACGACTCCATCAACGCCGCTTCCGCGAACTAGTCGTCGCCGCCTACCGGGAGCGGTGCGCCGTGTGTCGCTTGGCCCACGTCGAGCTGCTCGACGCCGCCCACATCCTCCCGGACCGCGACGAGCGCGGTCGCCCCGAAGTCCCGAATGGCCTATCGCTCTGCAAGATCCACCACGGCGCCTACGACACGGAGATCCT
Organism: Propionibacteriaceae bacterium; assembly: GCA_035489975.1. Taxonomy (GTDB): domain Bacteria; phylum Actinomycetota; class Actinomycetes; order Propionibacteriales; family Propionibacteriaceae; genus Microlunatus. Next base: position 661 of record DATHIJ010000510.1, read on the forward strand.
CGGCGTCGACCCCGACTACAAGGTTCACATTCGGCGAGACGTGTTGGCAGAGGAAGACGGCCCGATGTTGTTGCACGGCCTGCAGGAACTGCACGGGTCGCGGATCATCCTACCGAGGGCGGACGTCCTCCGACCGAACCGCGACTGCCTGGCTGAGCGGTTCGGCCGGTTCGAGGCCGCCTAAGGCTGCGCCAGACGCTCCCTACAAGAGCCTGCGCACCTGTCGAAGGAAGGCCACCAACTCACCCGCGCCGAACTCATTTGTGTTCAGGCGATGCTGTGCCCAGAGATCGAAGACTCGTTGCTCCTTGGCATTGGGAGGACGACCGCTGCCGGCGCCACCCGAGCAGTTTGAGCGTGCTCAGGCCAACGGCGACACCGTCCTCGTGAATCTGGACTCGCACGCACACAGTCTGTCCCTCCTGCCGCCGCCGGTTGATCTCCTGCGTCACCCATTGCGGATCGGCTTCCTCACCAGCCCTGCTGTCGCTGCCAATCGTCACGGTCACCATACGTACCCTGAGACTTGAGTTACGCCAACGTTCGTAGGGGGGTGTGACAGCCGTCCGGGCGGTGCCGCAAATCCGCCCCCCTCTGCCGCATTTTCGCCCTAACACGCCTGCCATTGAGCACGCATCGTGTCCATCGGTACGCTGTCACAGACCCTTCGTACACTGGACGCTATGACCCACCCGCTGCGGTGCTGAAGTGATCTACCTGCCTGACGGCTCGCGCCGGTACTCCCCGAGCGATCTGATCGCCTATCTCGAGGGCGACTTCGCAGCGTGGATGGAGCGTCGACAGGCGGAAGGGAAGGCGGGGCGCACGAGCCTCGACTTCCCGTTTGCACCCGATGAGGCGGACGCGGAGCGGGAACTTGTTGCTGGTCAGGGCGCTCAGCACGAGGCAGCCGTGCTCGCAGTGCTTCGAGCCCGCCTCGGTGACTGCGAAGAGATCCCGAGCGGCGATCAATCGGTGGACCAGACGTTCGCTGCTATGCGTGGTGGCCGCCGGCTCATTTACCAAGGCCACCTGACTGCCGGCGAATGGCATGGGTATCCTGACTTTCTCGTTAGAACGGATTCGCCAAGCCAGCTCGGCGCTTGGGCTTATTGGCCTGTGGACTCCAAGCTCGCCAGGTCGGCCAAGCCATACTTTCTCATCCAACTGAGTGCCTACGCTGAGTTTCTGCAGCACGTCCAGGGACTTCGGCCCAGGCAGCTCGGCTTCGTCTTCGGTAACCGCTTGGAGCAAGCGTTCGATACCGAGCGCTACTTCTTCTTCTATCGTTATCTGAAGGAAGCGTTCGATCGATTTCAAGAAACGTTTGATCCCGACGCGATGCCCGATCCGGCGCTGGAGTCCGGTTATGGTGGCTGGACGAACGCGGCCCGGCGCATCCTGGTGGAGCGCGACGATCCTCGCCTCGTTGCTCGTATTACGATCAGCCAGATCAAGCGCCTGCGCGACGCGGGAATCCGCACTTGCACCGAGCTGATAGCGTCGGGCGCTGTGCCGCGCATCAACAGTGACGTGCTCGATCGCATTCGGCGTCAGGCGCGCCTCCAGGTCGCTTCCCGCGGTAAGCGCCTGCCGGAGTTCGAAGTACTCCCTCCCGACGTTGCCAAGCGTGCCGGACTGGCTGCGTTACCCCCCGCGTCAGACGGTGATGTGTACTTCGACCTCGAAGGCTTCCCGCTGGCGGAGAACGGTCTTGAGTATCTCTTCGGTGCGGTCACTGTCCGCGATGGCACTCCACAGTTCCACGATTGGTGGGCGCACGACGCTGCCCAAGAGAAGGCAGCGTTCGAGAACGTCGTGGATTGGCTGCACAAGCGATGGAAGGCGGACCCGGCGATGCACATCTACCACTACGCCCCCTACGAGGTGAACGCTCTCCGTCGACTAATGGGCCGTTACGCCACGCGTGAGACCGAAGTCGACGACCTACTCCGTGGCGAAGTATTCGTAGACCTCCTCAGTGTCACGCGCGCGGCGGTGGCTATCGGAACGTCCGGATACTCTCTGAAGGACATCGAAGTGCTCTTCTCACCCGCTCGGAAGGCCGGAGTCACCGACGCGGGCAGCTCAATCGTCGAGTATCAGCGATGGATGGATAGCGGTGAGCCAGGAGACTGGCAATACTCGGCGACACTCAGCGCCATCCGCGACTACAATCGCGAGGACTGCGAGGCCACGTGGCGGCTCGCAGGGTGGCTCAGAGGCCTGCAATCGAAGGCGGGCATCCGTTACCTGCCCATCGAGGCGCGGCCCGAGGAGCCGCAAGAGGCTCGCCCCGAGGATGCGGTCGCCGATCTGTTGCTGGCTCGAGCAGCGACCGAGCCGGACCCCGAGCGTAAGCGCGTAACACAGCTGGTGGGATGGTTGCTCAACTACCATCGTCGGGAAGAAAAGCCGATGTGGTGGCGCTACTTCGATCGACTGCAGGCGAGCGAAGAGGAGCTATTCAATGACGCTGACTGCCTAGCTGGTCTGGCCAGGACTGTCACACCGGCGACACGGGAGAAACGCTCGCTGGTGGCCGAATACGGGTTCGATCCCGATCAGGATACCAAGATCCAAGAAGGAGATAAGGTGTACGTCGTTACCGCCGACGCGGTGCCGAATGAGGTTGTCACGTTCGATGCCGATCGCGGGCTTCTGACGCTGAAGTTCGGGCCCACCAGGGCGATCCCCGACAGCTGCAGCCTCATTCCGAATGAGTATGTGTCGTCTGAGGCGCTTCGAGACGCCGTGTTTCGCTTTGCAGAGCGTTGGCAACAGGGAGACATCGCGTCGGTACAAGCGATCGACGACCTGCTCTTTAGACGCCCTCCGCGGCTCAAGGGTGGTCCACGGAGCATCCTGTTTGGCGACGGCGCGCAATTGCCGGAGGACCTTGTAGGCCTAGCGCAGAGCCTTGATCACACCACCCTTTGCATTCAAGGCCCCCCCGGGTCGGGCAAGACGTACAATGCCGCCGCCGTGATCGTCGCCCTGTCCGGTGGTGGTGCCCGCATCGGAGTGTCGTCGAACAGTCATAAGGCGATCGTCAACCTACTCGATGCAGTTACGAAGGAGGCCAAGGAGCAAGAGCGCGAGGTGCCGATCGCGAAGGTCGGCAACGACCAGGGCGAGATCAAGTCGAAGGATGTCGCTGGCGTACTCCGTCCCGGCATCGTGGTCGGAGGAACGGCGTGGGTTTTTGGAAGGCCCGATCTTGAGCAGCAATTTGACTACTTGTTCGTCGACGAAGCTGGGCAGGTGGCTCTGGCAAACGCCATCGCTATGGGCCTCGCGGCACGGAACATTGTCCTCATCGGCGACCAAATGCAGCTCGCCCAACCGGCGCAAGGTTCGCATCCGGGGCAAAGCGGCCTCTCGTGTCTACACTACCTCCTCGAAGGCCACGCCACAGTGCCGCCGGATCGCGGCGTGCTGCTACCGATCACCTGGCGCCTGCACCCGGACATCTGCCAGTTCATCTCGGATACTGCTTACGACGGCAGGCTTAAGCCAGAAGCGCGCACGTCCCGACGGCGCGTGATCCTCTCGCCAGACTCGACACGGCTGCGCCGCGGAACAGGCATCCATTTCGAGGAGCTGCGCCACGAGGGCAACACGCAATCAAGCGAGGAGGAGGCTGAGCGAATCGCCGAAGTGCTAGGGGACCTCGATAGGTCGGAGATACAGGTCGACGGCAACCGGAGCCCCTTCGATCGCGAGAAGGACCTGCTCGTCGTCGCGCCATACAATGCCCAAGTCCGCTGTCTGAAGCATCGCCTCGGAGACAGGCTGCGGATTGCGTCAGTGGACAAGTTCCAGGGCCAGGAAGCCAGCGTCGTCATCGTGTCGATGTGTGCCTCCTCGCTCGAGGAGGCAGCCCGCGGCTCGGCGTTCCTGCTAAGCCCCAACCGACTCAACGTCGCGATCTCCCGCGCGAAGTGCCTGGCCATCGTCGTAGCCTCCGCCACCCTCATTCGCACGCGACCGACCAGCGTGGCTGAGCTCGAACTGCTGAATCTCTTTTGTCGGCTACGCTATTACGCACGAGACCTTGATGCGTCCCGGACTCACGTTTGACCCTGGTACGCGTCTTCCGACGATGTGTTCCGCGGGGGCGTTAGGGGCCGCTCCCATGTCGGGGCCTGAATGAAAGGACGGGAGATGTGGAGAGCATTCAGCAGGTGCGTCACCGTTTCGCTCGTCCTCTTAGGCGTAGGCGCCAACGCCGCGCGCCCCCAGACTGTAGCGTGGCATACGGTGCAGCTTGGCTACGGGATTCGCCTCGAAGTCCCCCACGACTGGACCGTTGACCGGCCGGTAGTCGCATCGGCTATTCACGCCGGCCAAAAGGGGGTCGACGTTACGGCGCTGGTCGCCGATGACGAGGGGCACCTAATCACCTTGACAGGTCCGGCCTTCGACTCGAATGAGGTGAGTCTGTCCATTCACATCATGCCGACTCGCATTGGCCAGACCGCCTTGGCCCAGATGAGCGACGCAGATATTCGCGCGGGGGACGAGAACGTGTTCAGGCCCGAGGCAGAAGGTGTGGCCAAGAGGCACGGACTCCGTATCACGTCGTGGCACGGCGCTTCCCGGAGGACGATCGGCGGCCGCTATGGACTCCTCACTAGCTACCGCTTCACGTACCCGAACG
>DATHIJ010000511.1:0-2851 GCA_035489975.1 Propionibacteriaceae bacterium
GCTTCTAACATTCTGTACGGCGAGGAGTGCGGTCCGGACCCATCCGCTCGCGCGTGTTCGCGCCAGACCTGTCGGCGCTGCATGCCGATGAGTTGCCGGCCCAGGCCGAGTCGATTAGAGCATGACAACCGGAAAGATCGACCCGAGGTACGGCGACGCGTCGGCGACCGCACCACCGTGGGAGGACATTGAGCGCCTCCTCACCGACGCACAGCTCTACTGGATCATCACCGTCCGTAGGGACAGGCGTCCCCACGCCGTGCCACTCGTCGGCGTCTGGTACAACGGCGCTTTCGCGTTCTGTACCGGTCCGGAGGAGCAGAAGCAGCGCAACCTCGACGCAAACCAGCATGTGGCGGTGACGACCGGCACCACCGGTGCGAACGGCTGGAGTGTGGGCAAGGACATCGTCGTCGAGGGCACCGCCGTGCGCGTGACAGCCGCCGAGGCGCTGCAGGCTCTGGCTGACGCGTGGTATGCCAAGTACGGAGATGACTGGAGGTTCGAGGTCCGCGGTGAGGAGTTCGTCGAACTGAGCAATTCCGGCGGAAGTACCGAAGGAGGCGCTCGGGTCTACCAGGTGGAGCCCGCCAAGGTCATCGCCTTCGGCGAGGCACACGGCCAGACCACGTACCGCTTCTGACTACTCGCTGACCACCAGTGGTCTTCCGATCAAGCTCGGCCGTGCGCGGCCCGGCCCCTTCGTGCCACGGCGTCCAAGATCACGGCCGCAAGCAGCACCGCCCCGGTGATCATGAACTTGATCGACGACTCGAGTCCCAACAGGTCCATGCCGTTAGCAATCGAGAAGATCACCAGGATGCCCAGCAGCGCCGAGTAGGTCGATCCACGACCACCAAAGAGGCTGGTACCACCGATGACGGCCGCAGCGATTGCGTAAAGCAGTGTCTCGCCACCGCCGGAGGATTGGCCGGCCGCCAGCAGCCGGGACGCGGCAAGAATGCCGCCAATCGCCGCCATTGTGGAGCAGAGCACGAACGCGGTCACCCGCACCAGGCTGACGTTGATGCCAGCGCGCCGCGCCGCCTCCACATTGCCGCCAACAGCGAATATGGATCGACCGTAGCGGGTCCGGCGCAAGATCAGATCAAAGAAGACGACGAACCCGACGAAGATCAGCAATGCGAGCGGCGTACCGCGGTCGGAATTGAAGACCAGAACCGCCGCCACCAGCAGCACTCCCAGACCAACCGCCTTGAGCACGGTGTCGATGAGCGGCGGCGTGAGCAGGCCAGCAGCCGCCCGCCTCCGCGCGCCAATCAGCGCAGACCCGACGTACGCGCCAACCGCCAGCAGCACCAGCAGATAGCCGACCCACGGCGGGAAGAACGTGTTGGTGAGTGCGGCAACCGGGCCGTCGAACGGGAAGTTGATCGTGCCGGTTTCCCCAAGAACGGCCAGTTGCACGCCCTGCCAGCCGATCAACCCGGCCAGCGTGACGACGAAGGATGGCACCCCGAAGCGCGTGAAGATCGATCCTTGGATCAGCCCGATGAGCGCTCCGACCAAGATCGCCACTAGGATCGCGGGGATGGCAGGCCAGCCTTGTTTGATATTGAGCACAGCCAGCACGCATGCACATAACCCGCTCACCGACCCGACCGACAGATCGATCTCGCCGAGCAGCAGCACCAGCACGATGCCGACCGAGATGAGGCCGACTGCAGTTGCCTGCAGAACCAGGTTGGTGAGGTTCTGCGCAGACAGGAATCGCGGCTCCTGTATGTAGAAGATCGTCCAGATCACTATGAGCCCGATCACAACCGGTAGCGCGCCCAGTTCCCCGCCCCGGACCCGACGCCGGAAGATCACCCAGTACCCACGCAGTCCATGCTCGCGAACCATCAGCCGAGGGTCGATGACGTCCTCTGGGACAGCCGCGGCTTGTTCAGTTGTGTCGGGGGCCTCGGTGCTCATCGCTCAACCTCCTGCTGACCATCGCCCGACGTGGTTGGTTCGAGCTCGGTCCTCGACCCTGCAGCATCGGCTGATGTATGCCGCGCGGCCCGCTGGGCAACGATGTTGTCTTTGGCGCCAGTGATCGTGGCGACGATCTCCTCCTGCGATACCTCACCCACCTGGAATTCGCCAGCGTTTCGGCCTAACCGGAGCACCACGATCCGGTCGCAGACGGCAAATGCGTCGGCCAAGTTGTGAGTAATCAGGATGACGGCATGCCCGCGCTGCTTCAGACGCTCGATGAGATCCAACACCTGCGCGGTCTGCGCAACACCCAGTGCCGCGGTCGGCTCGTCCAAGATCACCACTTTGGGTTCGCCGACCAGCGACCTCGAGATCGCAACCGTTTGCCGCTGCCCGCCGGAAAGCGAGGCAACAGGAATGCGCACGCTTGGGATCTTGGCGGCCAGGCTGCGCAGCAGCTCGGTGGCGCGCTTTTCCATGGTGACCTCATCGAGTAGCGCAGTGCGCGTGTCCTCCCGGCCCAGGAAGAGATTCGCGACCACGTCCAAGTTGTCGCACAGTGCCAAGTCCTGGTAGACGGTGGCAATTCCGAGCGCGGTGGCATCGAGCGGCTTGGTGATTGTCACTTCTTTGCCCTCGAAACGGATCACGCCTTCGTCGTTCGCCCCCACGCCGGCGATCACCTTGATCAGGGTGGATTTGCCGGCACCGTTGTCACCCACGAGTGCGACAACCTCGTCGTTGAAAACCTCGAAGTACACATCGGTCAATGCCGAAACGGCGCCGAATCGTTTGGAAATGCCTTCCATCTGCAACACCGGCGTCGCTGCGCTCGCTGCCATACAGTCACCTCATCTGCGGGTGCCCGCCCCCTGTGGTGAAGGGGCGGGCGCCGGATCGTTCCTGA
>DATHIJ010000512.1:0-2233 GCA_035489975.1 Propionibacteriaceae bacterium
GCCGCACGAACAAAAATGAGAACCATAACGAGGCAGTATCGGAGCTAAGGAGGGCTGGCCGCGCGGGCGCGGACTTGGCTCCGACACTGAGCCGGCTGCTGAAGCTGAAGACGAAGTCCCAATACACACCGGTCTCGGTCACCCCGTCCGACGCGGTCAGAGCGGTGCTGTGGGCTCAGCGGCTGATGACAGGCGCCGAAGATGTCTTCGCAGGCCGCTGAGCATTTCAACCCACGACGATGACCGAACCGGTACGAGTAGCCCTCGTCGGCTGTGGCCGAATCGCCCAGGTCGCCCACCTGCCAGCCTGGAGAAAGCCAACGGCATCCAGCTTGTAGCAGTCAGCGAGCCTAGCGAGGCCGTGCCTCACGCAGTCGCCCGCCGGTACGACGTGCCGCAGGCGTACGCGGATCATTCTCAAGTCCTCACAGAGGAGCTCGTCGAGGCCGTCCTGGTCGCCGCGCCGGACCGCTTCCATTACCCGATCGCAGCGGTTGCCCCGAGTGCGGGCAAGCATGTGCTGGTGGAGAAGCCGCTCGCGTCCACCGTCGCCGACTCTGAGAAGCTTGTTGATCTTGTCGAGCAGACGGGTTTGGTGCTGCAAGTCGGCGCAATGAAGCGGCACGACCCGGCGTGCAGTACGCGCGGAAGTTCCTGAACGAGCGGCTTGGCGAGGTCCGCTCCTTTCATGCCTGGTACCGGATCGGTGATCTTCGCGCAGGTATCGAGGCGACCCTGTTTCCCCGCCTCTATGCTGACAGCACTGCCCATCAGGCCGAGATCGCGATCAAGGCGGACCGACGCCGCTACCTGCTGGCCACCCATGGCGCGCATGTCTTCGACACTCTGCGGTATCTGCTTGGTGAGGTTGCCTCGGTGGTTGCTCGACACCGCACAGACGGCCAAGATCAACTCTGGCAGCTACTCCTCACCACCACATCCGGTGCTATCGGCACAGTGAGCATCGCTGTCGATGTTCCGGGTGAGCCCAACGAGGGCATCGAGATCTTCGGCTCGGCGGGCACGATCAAGCTTGATATCCATTTTCCGTTCTACCGGCGGGCATCCACCGCACGGGCCTATTCGGGCGGCGAGACGATCATGCCCGCATTCGCCGACGGTGACGCGTACCGCCGGCAAGCTGAAGCGTTCGCCCGCGTGATCCGTGAGGGCGGTCGGCCAAGCCCGGACGTGTACGACGGCCTCGCCGCTCTTCGGCTCATCGAGGCCACAGCGACGGCAGTCGAACACGGCGAGGAGGTGACCATATGACCGGTGTCGATCTGGTGTCCCGGCTGGGAATCTTCGCCCGTACGTTCCGCCGCAACACCCCGGCTGAGGTAGCGGACGCAGTGATCGGTGCCGGGTACGCGCTAGCTCATTGGAACTTCGCCGCCATCGGCCGATCGACTCTGGCTGCCGACGTGGAAGACGCCCAATTCACGGCAGTGTGTACCGCTTTCGACGGTGCCGGGCTCGGCATCCCCAGCGTTTCCGGCACTTTCAACATGATTCATCCCGATGCTGATCTTCGTGCCCGTCTGATCGAGCAGGCGGTGCGACTGATCGGCCTGGTACCCAAGCTCGGCGCCGGCGTCCTCACTCTGTGCACCGGCACTCGGGATCCAGAGAACATGTGGCGGGCTCACTCTGGCAATACCGATCCGTCTGCCTGGTCTGACCTGCGACGGAGTCTCGACCCGCTGCTGGAAGCAGCTGGCGAGGCCGGCATCCGGCTCGGAGTGGAGCCGGAGTTGGTCAATGTTGTTCGGGACGCCCGCACGGCGAGGCGCCTGCTGGATGAAGTGGGGTTGGACGCGCCGATTGGGGTCATCCTGGATCCGGCCAATCTCCTCACTCCGGACACCGTGGACCTGCAGGACACCATCCTTGGTGAGGCCATTGACCTGCTTGGCGGCTGGGTGATCGGCGTACAAGCGAAGGATGTTGTCGCGTCTGGCTACGCCGCACCTGGCGCAGGGCTGATGAACTATCCGGCCGTGTTTGCCCAGCTAGCCCGAATCGGGCCGGTTCCTGTAATTGTGCAGGACTCCTCTGAGGACGATGCTGCCCGGGTGCGTGCTGATTTGGTGCGCTGGTACGACGAAGCCACGGAGCGACAACTAGGCGCACGCGATTAGGGCCGGTCAGCTTGTTCACCTTGATGTGGCAGTCTTGTCATTTTGAGTTCATAAAGGGAGTCGAAGGGGCCTCCAGAGGAGGACAGTCTGAG
>DATHIJ010000513.1:0-6096 GCA_035489975.1 Propionibacteriaceae bacterium
GCGCCAAAGCTTACGGAACGCGGACTGCGATTTCCGACGCTTCGATGAAAGGGACGTCGGTCTTGGAGTGTTTGTTGCGCTGCAGGAAGATCGCTGGCGGCACAGAGCTCAGCTCCTCCGCTGCTGCACCGTCTCCTTTGAGGCCTGCGCTTGATCCTTGACCTCATCGGCCGCTGCTGCGCCTTCCCGCTTGACGTTCTCAGCGCCTTCAGTGGCGGCCGCCCTGACCGACTGGGCGGCCTCTTGCGCTGCCGGCTTCAGGCTCTCGCCGACCTCTCTTGCCAATTCGGAGGCCTTCTCCTTGACTGGCTCCAAGTTCTCCTGCAGCTGTGATACCGCTTGCCGCTCCTTCTCCGTGGCAGGAATCAGGGAGGAGACCAGCATTCCGAGGCCAAAGGCGATAACGCCGGCGGCGAGCGGGTTGCCCTGCGTCTTCCGCCTGACTGTTGTCGGAGCCCGGCCCACAGCCTCGCGTGCTTCGGAGGCCTTTTCGCTGACTGTGTCTCGGGCCGTGTCGGCCCTGTCGCTGACTGCCTCCCGTGCCGCGTACGCCTTATCGGCAACCGCATCCTTGGCCGAGGAAGTCCTATCGGTGACCGTGCCAACCGCAGAGCCGCTGTAGTCGTCATCGGAGCCCATGACGCGGTCCTTGACGTTGCTCGCAGCCTCCTTGACCTTGTCGACCTGCCGCTGCGCCACATTTTTCGGCTTCACCGTCTCAGCGAGCTCGTCGACGTCGTTACTCAAAGCCGCGCGAGTCCGTTCGATATCCGCCCGGATCTCATCCGGGTCGTTGCTGGTGGTCATCGATTTCTCTCCTCATGTCCTTTGAGCGCGTTCGGAACTTGGCGCACAGTCTCGGTCGTCTGGGTCAATCCGCTGATCTTCTTCATTTGGGCGCGAGCAACCAAGAAGAGCACTGCTGCAGCCACCAGCCAGATGGCAGCCACGATGACCGCCCCCCAGCCAGGTCCTGTGCTGTCGCTGATTGCCACCCATAAGCCGAGCGACAAGAAGACCACGAACAAGAACAAGGCAACGGCGGCGCCGGCGAACATCCCGGCCGTCTGGCCGGCTCGCGAAGCGGACTGGCGGGCTTCGGCTTTGGCCAGCGCCAGCTCCTGTTGAACCAGAACCGACATGTCGCGCGTTACATCACCGATCGCGTCGCCGATGCTTTTGTTTCCGGCGGCTGCTTCGGTCTCGTCTTGATGTTGGCGCCGCGGTGGCGCCTGATCTGCGTAATCGGTCATCGGCGTACCTCGCCCTCTGTGGGTGGCGGGTAGTACGGCTCGTCTGTCGTGGGCGTCACGTTGGGATAAGCCGGGCCTGTCGCGGAGTACTCACCCGAAGCCGTCGTACCAGCGGCATCCCGTCTCGGAGCCGCTGTGCCTTCGGTTGGATATTCCTGCCCAGGGGCCGGCATGCCTCCACCCTGGTAGCTGGTCTCGCCCGCGACCTCGCCGTAGCGCGGGTCGTAGCCGCTCTCGTAGGCCCGCGCCCCATAGCCGCTGCCCTCTACGTCGCCGCCATAACCTCCACGGTCATAGATGTCGCTGTCGTATGCCCGTGCTGGAGCCACATCTGTGTCTGAGCCAACACTCGTGTTCCCAGCTACAGCACCCCGAGTCAAGCGACCTGCAACTACGCCGGCGACGGCCGCCAAAGCAAGGAACGTACCCGGTCGACGACGGGCGAACCGCTTCACCTCGTCGAGCAGATCAGCAGGCTCATGATTGTCGAGCCAGTGGGAAAACTCACCGACGCGGCTTGAGGCCTCCTGTGCGAGATCCGTCATCGGTCCAGACTCATCAGACTTCGAGGCCATCGAACCCAGCTCAGACGCCCAGCCGTTCAGCTTCGATGCGAGGCTTGACTGCTGGTTCCTCACCTGGCCCCGCAGCTCATATCGCGTCTGATCCACCAGATTCCTGGTTTGGTACTTGGCCTCTTCCGCTACGTGGGCAACCTCGCCCCTGGCCACCTCTTTCACACCGGAAGCGGCGCCGGCGGCAGTGTCTTTTACGTTGGTCGCCTCACTCTTGCCAGTGTCGAAGGTGGAGCCCCCCTCGGACTCGAAGGAGCCCGGCTGGTCGTACCCCACGCCGGCGCTCTCGGTTCTCGGATACTCCCGCTCGGATTCGGCGAAGGTGCCGGGCGGCCCTGCCTCACCAAGACGGGGGTCAGACACAGCATCACCGAGGGGGGGCTCAGGCTGCTCGACGCCCGGATCCACGGGCCGGCTCGTCGGATCGGTGTAGTTCGCCACGACATTCTCCAATCGGATCGATTGTGGATACGCCTGGCACTACCCAGCGCCTTTACAAGGTAAACATGTTGTCAGTGACTGATGATCATGAAGCCAGGTCAGGCCCACGGCTTGAGCATGATCTTGACCGCGCCATCGGCCTTCTGCTGGAACATTTCGTACGCCGCGGGCGCCTCCCGCATGGGGAGCCGGTGCGTGGCGAAGTCATCCACGCCGAGCGGGTCGTCCTCGGTCAGGAACGGCATGATGTCAGGGATCCAGCGCTTGACATTGGCCTGACCCATTCGGAGTTGGATCTGCTTGTCGAACAACGACATCATCGGCAGCGGATCGGCCGTGCCGCCGTAAACCCCGGACAGCGAGACCGTGCCGCCGCGGCGCACGGTTTCGATCGCCGTGTAAAGCGCGGAGAGCCGATCAAGTCCCGCTTTCTTCATCAGCGGCTCGGTGACCGCATCTGGGAGGCGGGCTGTGACGCGCTGGGCGAAGGCGGCGCCTGGCGAACCGTGCGCCTCCATCCCGACCGCATCTATGACCGAGTCCGGACCGCGACCGTCAGTCAGCTCGCGTATTACGTCGGGAAGATCATCTTCGTGCTCTCGCAGATCGACAACCTGTACGCCGCGGGCACGCGCCCGCTCCAGCCGTGCGTCGACCAAGTCAACGGCAATAATCGTGTCGATCCACTTCTGTTGAGCGATCCGGCACGCCATGTCGCCGATCGGTCCCAACCCCAAAATCAGCAGTGAACCTCCATCCGGCACATCCGCGTACTCGACCGACTGCCATGCGGTCGGCAGCACATCAGAGAGGTAGATGAAGTGGTCGTCCGGCGGTCCGTCCGGGACCAAAATGTGGGTGAACTGCGCTTCCGGTACCCGGAGGTACTCGGCCTGGCAGCCAGGTACCTGGCCGTATAGCTTCGAATAGCCGAACAGCGCGGCGCCGCTGCCTTCCCCGCGTACTTGTGTCGTCTCGCACTGTGTATAGAGGAATCGCTCGCACATCCAGCAGTGTCCGCAGGCGATCTGGAAGGGCACCACGACTCGATCGCCGGGGCGAATCTGGCTGACCTCGCGACCGACCTCGAGGACGATCCCGATCGCCTCGTGGCCGAGTACGTCCCCAGGACTCATGAAGGCGCCCATGGTCTCGTACAGGTGAAGATCGGACCCGCAGATATTGCTACTGGTGATCTTGATGATCGCGTCGTTCGGTTCCTTGATGATCGGGTCGGGAACCTCTTCTACAGAGACGTTGCGGAAGCCCTGCCAGGTAACAGCCTTCACTTCGCGTCACACCTTGCGCCAGTCGTCGCTGGTCAGATGCGAGCCGGCCTGCGGGCCCATCTGCAGCATGCCGCCGTCGACCACCCATGAGGCACCGGTCACGTAGGCGGCCTGCGGACTTGCCAGAAATGCGATCACTGCAGCGATCTCGCGGGCGTCGCCGGGCCGACGTAGCGGGATGCCGAGACGCTCCGCCTGGTGTGGATCGTGGTCCTCTTGCCCGGTCATGGGCGTCGCGATCTCCCCGGGAGCAACGGCATTAGCGGTGATCTCGTGCTGCCCCAGCTCAAGGGCGAAGGTCTTGATCAGCCCGCCGATGCCGTGTTTGGCAGCGTCGTAAGGGCCGGAACCGACCCGGGGCTGGTGCTCGTGGACGCTGGTGACCGCGATCAGCCGACCGCCGTTGCCCGCTTTCACCATGTGCTTCGCGGCTTGCCGCATGCAGACAAACGCGCCGTCCAGGTTGGTGGCGATGATCCTCCGCCACTGGTCGTAGGAAGTGTCGACGAGGAATGTCGAACCTCCGGTGCCGGCATTGTTGACAAACACATCCAGCCCGCCGAGCTCGTCGATCAGTAGATCGATGGTCACTGCGCAAGAGGGCAAGTCAGTCGTGTCGAGCTGCTTGATGAAGGCCTTGCGGCCTTGGGACTTCACTTCCTCGGCGGTGGCTTCGGCGCCCGCGGAGTCGGAGTGCCACGTTACGCCGACGTCCATGCCGCTCTGGGCGAGGGCAACCGCAGTCGCCTTGCCGATGCCGGAGTCTGATGCGGTCACGATGGCGTAGCGGGGATCGAAGGTCATGCGTCAGATATTCCCCAGCGGCCCTCCGCGCAAACGTGCTCTCCACAATTTGATCTTGCTCGGCAATAGCGATCGTAGAGCGGTGAATAACGATTGAAGAGCGCCGATTCGGGTAGGAATCGGCAAGTCCGATCGCCGCCAGGAAGGACGACCGGCCCGTGGGGCGCATCCGAAAGCTCATGACTCCCGATCCGGTGTGGATTGAGAGTTCGGCGAACCTGCACGAGGCCGTGCGGCTGATGCGTGAGCACCATGTCGGTGGACTTCCGGTGTGCGACAGCGCTGGCCGGGTCGTCGGCGTCATCACGGATCGAACACTGTTGATGGCCTGGGCAACTGGCGGACCCGGCCAAGCACGCTCGGTGACGGCTGGCTCACTCGTGGACGGCAACCCAGTCACAGTGTCACCGGACGAGGACGCCGCCTGGGCGCTGGAGCTGATGAGTGCCCACCGCGTACGTCGGCTGCCTGTGGTGGAGAACGGCCGGCTGGTGGGGATCATCACTCAAGCCGACCTAGCCCGCACCATGCCAGTCGCCGACATGGGTCGGCTGCTGTTCGATCTGGCGACAGCGTAAGCGAGCCGCTGGCTGTCGGCTATGACGCCTCGGGCAAGCTCTCCGGCGCGCCGATGATGGTGCGCATCTTGAGCAGCAGCTTGGAAAGCAACCGCGACACCTGCATTTGGCTGGTGCCGATCTCCTCGGCGATCTCAGCCTGAGAGCGCTGCTGGAAGAAACGCAGCTGGATCAGTCGCCGCTCGTCCTCGTTCAGCTGCGCAAGAGCCTCGTCGACGATCAACCGCGCCTCGGCACGGTCGATGTCCTCGTCGGAGTTGTCGGAGCAGAAGCAAATCCCTCGTGACATCGCAGCATCGATCGAGGATGCGCTGTAGCCCTGACTCGCGCAGCGGGCCTGCTGCACCGCGCCAACCGGCTCACCCAGCTCCTCGGCGAGATCTCGCACTCCGGGTAGGGCGCCCATCTGCTGTACGAGGACAGGCCACTGCCGCCAGATGATCGAGGCGAGCTCCTGGGTCGGCCGGGGCGGGCGTACCACCCAACCATGATCACGGAAGTGCCGCTTGAGCAGGCCAGTGATCGTCGGCACTGCGAAACCAACAAAGGAGCCTTGGTGCGGGTCGAACCGTCGGCACGCTTCAACCAGCCCAGTGCAGGCGACTTGCATCAGGTCCTCGTCGTCTTCGCCGCGATGCATGAAGCGGCGGGCCAGCGTTTCGGCCAGCCATAAATGCGAAGTGACAACTTCGTCGAGAATCCGCTGCCGTTTGACCGGGCCTGCCGTCTGGGCCGCGATGAGGAGGTCGCGGGTACGCTCAGCGAGCTCTTCGCGCGAGGTATTAGTGGGGGACACCCGGTGTGCTTCAGAGATCACCATGAGCGCGCCGCCCTTCGTCAAGAAACTACGGGCGTGGCGCGCTTCTCGGCCACCTTCTGATGTAACCACCTTGACCGCTTTGGGGGCAACCAGCTCATTATCCAAAAAGCGAAGTAGTCTGTGAGAAACCGAGTTGCGTCAGGCTCGAAACCGCTCCTGTGCCGGCCGTCATCATCCAACGAGCGCAGCTGGTGCACCGGTCGCTGCTGACGTCAAGACATGATCAACATCGCGCAAACGACGTCGGGTCGAAGCGAGGAACTCAGTGCCCCCAGGGTTCCTCGAAAGTCGAGGCGTTCGCTTCGCCGCCGATTGGGTAAGTCGCAAGACAGGGTG
>DATHIJ010000514.1:0-3171 GCA_035489975.1 Propionibacteriaceae bacterium
ACGGTCTGGGCGAGCGGGTTCTCCCGACCTTCCGGCCCGACAGCCTGGCCTACCTCGACCGACCGACCTGACGCGCCGAGATCGCTGAGCTGGCGAAACTCTCCGGGATCGACACGGCGACCTACGGCGGCTTTCTCGATGCCCTACGTTCCCGCCGTGCCGCCTTCGTCGAAGCAGGCGCCCGCGCCACCGATCACGGCCACCTGCTGGCCGACACCACCCCGATGGAGAAGAACGCGGTCAGTGGGTTGTACTCCCGCATTCTCAACGGGGCCGACCCGAGCGAGGACGAGGTCGACGCGTTCGCGGCGAACATGCTTTACCAGATGGCTGAGATGTCCTGCGAGGACGGCCTAGTGATGCAGATCCATCCCGGCGTGTTGCGGAACCACAGCACGGCAATCTGGAACTCCTACGGGACAGACAAGGGTTACGACATTCCCATTCAGACCGAGTTCACACGGGCCCTGCGACCAATGCTGGACCGGTTCGGCACCGACCCCCGGTTTCGCGTCATCCTCTTTACCGTCGACGAGACCGTGTACAGCAGGGAATTGGCCCCGATCGCCGGGACGTACCCTTCGGTTCGACTGGGCGCACCATGGTGGTTCCTGGACTCCCCCGAGGGAATGCGCCGGTTCAGGGAGTCCGCCACCGAGACCGCCGGCTTCTACAACACTTCAGGCTTCGTGGACGACACACGGGCGTACGCGTCCATACCCGCCCGCCACGACCTCTTCCGCCGCGTCGATGCTGGCTATCTTGCCCGTTTGGTCCTGGAGCATCGGCTCAGCTTGGCTGAGGCAATTGAGACTGCAATCGACCTGGCGTACAACCTGCCGAAAGAGTCATATCAGCGGCCTTGACCCAATAGGCCCAGCGGTCTTTCGGGGATTCCCTGGTTTCGCATCACCACTGTTGGCAAATGTCCCTGACCGAGCCCATTTCGGCTCACTGGTGATGCATTTTCAGGCCCAAGCCCAATGCGCTGCGGCCTAACGCGCGTATGGGGCAAACGGCGTCAGATGCTTCACGAAGTGGTCCGCAATGATGCGGTAGTGCTCCTCCTCGTTGTCGTTCCACACCTGATACAGCCGCGGTCCGAACTCCTCCAAGATCGCCCCGTAGCCGACGTGCAAGACCTGCCGTGAGTCGACGCGGTCCATCAGCTGAGCGACCTCTTCATCGGTCGGATCGGTCGGGATTCTCCTCGGGTCGCAGGAGAGGTGGTAACTCTTGCGGTTGGCTTCGAAGCTGTCGAGCGCGAGCCTAAGTACCTCTCGCATCAAATCGGGATCGTTGTGCGCGATCACGCGCAGCGCCTCCGCCCAGCTGGTGCCCGCTGTCTTGAGATGCACTAAACCTTTGGTTGCCTCTGCGATCAGCGGATAGGTGGAGTACTTATCGGAGCCAGAGTGGAGGGACAACTTGTACGGCCCGAGCGCCTGGGCAATCTCGGCGTGAATCTCGAAGTCACGCTGCAACTGGTCGATGTCGCCGATGTACTCGACACCCTTCTCGAAGCGACCGACGAAGCGCGGCGCGAATGAAACGAAGTCCATCCCAAGACGCTGCAACTCACTCACCACCACGACGTGCTCGGCCGGCTTGGTCGGATAATCGGTCTCGTCGACGGCGAATTCCACCTCGCAGTCGATGCCCCTCTCCATCAGCCGCCGGTACATGGCCATCGCGTGCGCAAGGGAGGGGCCGTACTTCGCCATCGCGCGAAAGACCGACTGCTCGTCGAGCTCGATCGTCTCCCGCTCGAGGTCGATGCGCTGCCCGACGTACCTCTTCGCAAATGTCGCCAGATCCGACTCCAGACCAGGCCAGTCCAGCGCGGCCACCTTCTGCTGGATCGCCGTCGAATCGGCGTGCTCCGCCTCGGGGTCGACTTCCGCCTTGGGATCCAGTGTGTAAAACACGAAGCCGGCAGCCACGGTGTTATCGATGTCGTCGAGCTCCTCCAGATGATCCGCGTCGCCGCCGACCGGCCTGGTCCAGCCTGCCTGGAAGGCGCCCCACGTGGCGTCGTCGAGCACATTGCGCGGGGTTCGGTGGCAGCGGCCCATCTCCCGGATGGACTGCTGGGCGAAGACCGGGTTGATTGCCGCGCCGACCGCCTTGAGCGCCCGTACGTGGCCGGGTGTGGCCAACCCGAGCCGGTCGCCGAAGCCGGCCGAGGTATGCAATCCGAAGCCGGAGGGTCTCAGCCAGGGCAGTAAGGACCGCAGCGCCAGGGCATTTTCCGGCGTGGTCTCCGCGACGAGACGAACCTTGTCATCCATCTTCTCCACATTCGCTGCCAGGCCTCGGAACGCGGACTCGTCATCGGCCACGGCCACGAGCCGTTTCACGCCGTCGACCGACCGTTCCAGCCAATAGGTCGCGCCTTGGTAGGACACCTGTGACTCGGGATAGGCGCCATCCGTCAGCAATGCGGTAGCTGAGGGGCCAAGCTCATCAGGTTCAACGCTCATAGCTTCAACCTAACAGAAAACGCTTTCTCACGGAGAGTCGGATGAGCCCGGCGAAATCACAAGGCTTCGGCCAGAAAGGCCCACGCCTCGTCCTGCATTGCGGCGTCAAAGGCGTGCCCGCCTGGGGCAAAGGACCCGCGGTATCGCATCGTGCCTGCGTGCAGGCGGCGAAGCTGATCATGAGCCGCTTCCATCCCGGCGCGTGGAAAGAGCTCGTCATCGATCCGGTACTGGACCAGGAATCGAGCCCGCCCTAGCCCAGTCAGCTCAGGCCAGTCCATCAGTGACCACAGGCCGGGTACGTGGAGCAGCCAGGAATGCGTATCCAGCTCGTGGGGG
This sequence comes from Propionibacteriaceae bacterium, assembly GCA_035489975.1. GTDB lineage: Bacteria > Actinomycetota > Actinomycetes > Propionibacteriales > Propionibacteriaceae > Microlunatus. The sequence goes on from DATHIJ010000514.1 coordinate 2,823, forward strand.
ACCAGAGAGCCGAAGGTGGCCATCATGCAGCTCACCGCGCATGCCGTCACCCGACGGTCCAAAGCCGCGAGGAGCAGGCTGCGACCGCCTCCGCCGGAGAAACCGAACGTTCCCAGGCGCCCGGGATCGGTGCCACGTTCCGCTGCCAGAACGCTGAATGCAACCAGGTCGTCGTTCAGCACGGCACCGGCGAACGTCTGGCCCAGCGCACCGGCGGCCTTGGCCAATGTGTCCTCATGCAGCGCCGACGCAAGATCAAAGCGTTCGTCATCGGTGGGACGGATTCTCTGCTGCCGCCAGAGCGCGCTTTGGGCCTCCAGCAGCGCGGCCAGCCGTGGCGTCGGGCGGG
>DATHIJ010000515.1:0-6323 GCA_035489975.1 Propionibacteriaceae bacterium
CCGCAATCACCGTTCGTTGATCGGGACGAAGTCCCTACTTCGGATGCCGGTGTAGATCTGTTTGGGGCGTGCAATCTTTTGTTCCTTGTCCTGTACCAGCTCTGACCATTGAGCCAGCCAGCCCGGCGTACGGCCGATGGCGAACAAAACGGTGAACATCTCCGCCGGGAACTGCAACGCCTCATAAATCAGTCCGGAATAGAAGTCGACGTTGGGATACAGCTTGCGCTTGACGAAGTACTCGTCCTCTAACGCGATCTTCTCCAGTTCCTGGGCGATCTTGAGCAGCGGATTGACACCGGTCACCTCGAAGACATCGTCACAGGCCTTCTTGATGATCTTGGCCCGCGGATCGTAGTTCTTGTACACCCGATGCCCGAAGCCCATCAGCCTTTCGTTGCCCTCTTTGACCCCAGCAATGAAGTCAGGAATGTTTTCAGTCCTGCCGATCCGGTTCAGCATGGCGAGCACAGCTTCATTGGCGCCCCCATGGAGCGGCCCGTAGAGCGCTGCGATCCCCCCAGCCACGGCCGAGTAGGGATCGACCTGGGATGAACCGATGGACCGTACAGCATTTGTGGAGCAGTTCTGCTCATGATCGGCGTGCAAGATGAACAGCACCTCAAGTGCGTGCACGAGCCGTTCATCGGCTGGGTAAGTGGGTTCACTCATCTTGAACAACATGGCCAAGAAGTTTGCGGTGTAGGACAGCGTGTTGTCCGGATACACGTACGGCTTGCCCTGCTGATGCCGGTAGGCGAAGGCACCCAGTGTTGGCATCTTGGCGATCAACCGGGTGATCTGCAGCATGCGGTTCTCGGGATCGCCGATGTTGCTGGCCGCCGGATAGAACGTCGAGAGCGCGCTGACCGTGGCCATGAGCATTCCCATGGGATGCGCGTCGTAACGAAAGCCCTCGATGAACTGCTTGAGGTTCTCGTGGATGAACGTGTGGTAGGTCACGTTGAGCACCCACTCATCGAGCTGTGCCTGGGTGGGCAGTTCCCCGTGCAGCAGCAGGTAGGCGACCTCGAGGAAACTCGATTGCTCGGCAAGCTGCTCGATGGGATAGCCGCGGTACTCGAGGATGCCGAGATCGCCGTCAATGAAGGTGATCGCGCTGCGGCAGGAGGCGGTATTGACGAACCCGGGATCGTATGTGGCCAGCCCTTGATCGCCTTCCACGGCGATCTGCCTCAGATCGGCTGCGCGAACGGTTCCGTCGGTAATCGCGATCTCGTACTCACGACCTGTTCGGTTGTCGCGAATGCTCAGGGAGTCAGCCTTGGCGGGCTCAACCATGGGCGTATCGGTCATGCGCACAACCTACGCGTGGTCGTCATGGCTGAATAGTCGGGGGCCATATGATTTGGGCCACTGGCATCGTGTTCGGGCCGGGGCGTAGATCTGCCAGGCGCTAGGTTCGGCGGATGGACCCGAAGTGGATCATTCACCGGTATCTGGATAAACAACGTACGGCGCTGCTAGCGAAGTTGGATGGCCTCGACGAGCGTGCCGTTCGATGGCCGATGACCCGGACCGGCACCAATCTGCTCGGCCTTGTCAAGCACGTGGCGAGCATCGAGCTGGATTACTTCGGGAAAGTGTTCAATCGGCCATCAAACATTCAACTGCCCTGGTTGGCCGACGATGCCGAGACCAACGCTGACATGTGGGCCACGGCAGAGGAGTCGCGAGAGGACATTGTCGCGCTGTATCAGCGGGCAGCAGTCCACGCAGATGCCACCATCGAGGCACTCACCCTCGATTCGCCAGGCCGAGTTCCGTGGTGGTGGCCTCTTGAGCGGCAGCAGGTCACCCTCCAGCAGATCATGGTGCATGTCGCTGTTGAAATCGCTCGGCACGCTGGGCATGCCGACATCGTCCGCGAGCTTATCGACGGCGCAGCCGGCGACAACGATGGGAACCTCCCCGATCAGACCGCACAAGAGTGGGCGACCTACCGCGTGCAACTCGAGGAGGCGGCGGTGCAAGCTGCACAGCGTGCGGAGCTGGGCGACCCTAGCCAGCCAACGACACCTCACTGAGACCTATGCACAGTCGCCGCCACTTTGACCGGTGGCAGCCGCCCCAGGTAGCCTGGACGGCTGTTGCGTCCAACGCGTGCGATTGCCGCGCCCGAATGGGTTATTGGAAGCGGCAAGGTTCACTCACACAAACAAAGTTCGCTCGTGTCACAACGGAAGCCGGTTATGTCCACCTACAGCCCCAAGCCTGGCGACATCACCAGGTCCTGGCATGTCATCGACGCCAATGATGTGGTGCTGGGCAGGCTCGCGGTGACGGCTGCGACGCTGCTGCGCGGCAAGCACAAGCCGACCTTCGCACCTCACGTCGACGGTGGCGACTTTGTGATTGTGGTGAACGCGTCCAAGATCGCTCTCACCGGAAACAAGCGCACCGACAAGCTGGCCCGCCGGCACTCTGGCCGGCCCGGCAGCCTGAAGTCTGTGCCCTACGGTGAGCTGCTCGACCGTGACCCCCGCAGGGCGGTCGAACTCGCTGTCTGGGGCATGCTCCCGAAGAACAAGCTCAGCCGCCGGCTGATCAGGAAGCTCAAGGTGTACGCCGGTCCCGAGCACCCGCACACCGCTCAGCAGCCGAAGCCGTACGCGATCACCCAGATCGTCCAGCAGCCTCGCATCGACCAATCCTCCCAAGCAAGGAACCATCTGCCGTGACTGACACCGCCACCGAAAAGGTGGACGAGGAAGAGATCACTCCGTTCGTCGAGGAGGACCGCGAGATCGCCTACCGTTCGGAGGCGACGCCGCAGGTTTCGCATGGTCCGGCAGGCCGCCCTGCCGTTGTGGCGCCTGCCGCCGCGACCGGACGGCGTAAGGAGGCGGTGGCCCGGATACGCATCATTCCCGGCAGCGGACAGTGGACCATCAATGGCCGCACCCTGGACGACTACTTTCCCAACAAGGTGCACCAGCAGCTGGTTTCCGAGCCTTTCGCCGCGGCTGCGGTGGCCGGCTCGTACGACGTCATTGCCCGCATCCATGGCGGCGGTGTGACCGGTCAAGCAGGTGCCCTGCGGCTCGGCGTTGCCCGCGCGCTTAACGCCGTCGATGCAGAAGCCAGCCGAGCCGCGCTCAAGAAGGCGGGCCTGCTGACCCGTGATGCGCGAATCAAGGAACGCAAGAAGGCGGGCCTGAAGAAAGCCCGGAAAGCCCCCCAGTACAGCAAGAGGTAGTCGCGGGACTAGATCAGTGGGCCGACTCTTCGGAACCGATGGCGTACGCGGAAAGGCCAACGAGGCGCTTACCGCGGAACTAGCGCTGAGTCTTTCCGTCGCAGCCGCCCGCGTACTCGGCGAGGCTGGCGAGTTCCACGGGCATACCCCCGTGGCGGTGGTCGGTCGCGATCCGCGTGCCTCCGGTGAATTCCTAGAGGCGGCCGTTGTGGCAGGGCTGGCCAGCGCCGGCGTCAACGTCGTACGGCTCGGTGTGCTACCCACTCCCGGGGTCGCATTTCTCACCGAGGATTGCGACGCCGATCTCGGCGTCATGCTGTCAGCGAGTCACAACCCGATGCCCGACAACGGGATCAAGTTCTTTGCGCGCGGAGGCTACAAGCTGGACGACGCGCTCGAGGACGCGATCGAGTCCCGGTTGGTTGAAGCGTGGCCTCGGCCGTCTGGCGCCGGCGTTGGCCGGGTGACAGTCCAGGAGTCGCTCGTCGAGACCTACGTAGCACACCTGGTCAACAGCCTCGGTGGCCCGGTCAGCCTGGAGGGCATCAAGGTGGTCGTCGACTGTGCCAACGGAGCTGCCTATCAGGCGGCGCCGGCGGCGTTCGAGGCCCAGGGTGCTGAGGTCCACCGGATCCATGCCGAGCCAGACGGCATCAACATCAACGAGAATTGCGGCTCTACCCATATGGACTCGCTGCGATCGGCGGTACTGGAACAGCGGGCGGACCTTGGAATCGCACTCGACGGGGATGCCGATCGCTGCCTGGCTGTCGACGCATTCGGCCGCATCGTGGACGGCGACCAGATTCTGGCGATCTTGGCTCTGACGCTTCGCGAAGAAGGTCGACTGAAGAACGACACAATCGTGGCAACCGTGATGAGCAACCTGGGGTTGGTCAATGCGATGCGGGACGCCGGGGTAACCGTTGAGCAGACCAAGGTCGGAGATCGCTATGTGCTTGAGGCGATGAAGGCCGGCGACTTTGTCCTGGGCGGAGAGCAGTCCGGGCACGTCGTGATGTCGGAACATGCCACGACCGGCGACGGCACGCTGACCTCGCTCCACCTGATGAGCCGGATGGCGACGTCGGGTCAATCCCTGGCACAGCTCGCTTCGGTGATGACGAGGCTGCCTCAGGTACTGATCAACGTGCCGGATGTCGACAAGAGCCGAGCAGCGTCGGACCCGCAGCTCACGGCTGCAGTCGCCGAGGCCCAGGCCGAGCTCGGGGATTCGGGCCGGGTTCTGTTACGCCCGTCTGGTACCGAGTCTTTGGTACGCGTCATGGTCGAGGCCGAGAGTTACGAGGCAGCGAACGAAGTGGCGCATCGCCTCGCGGACGTGGTCAAGGCCTCATTGGCCCTCTGATCTAGGCTGTCGCGATCGCGCGAGGAGCTCAAAGGGCCCTCGTTCAACCGGGCAGCAGATTGCTGATGTCGATGACGTTGGCGGCGGCGAGAAATATCGCCACGGCGCCCAGGACGACAGACAAGATCACGTAGAACAAAAAAGCTCCGAACGCAACAAAGAAGCCGAACTTGAGGGCTGTGCCTGCGCCAATCCGGACTTTCTCCGGCGGTGCGATGCCGTACGAGTTGGTCACGTGCTGACGCTACCGTCGGGACGCAAAGTGATCGAGGCGCCGCTCCCACATGCCTTCGATGATTTGTATGGCTGCCGCCCCCACAGGTTTCACGCGTTTCACACGTGTTGCAAACTCTGCCCGAGCAGCGTCAGGAAGCTGAGTTAACCCACTTTCCTGACGCTTGACACAGGGTGCAACGTGTGTGATGTGCCGGGAAGCTGAGTTAACCCAGTTTTCGGACAAGACGCTGCAGCCGGAGATGGCCGAGACTGCGGTGCCTACCTAAACCTTGCGGATCCGCACCCACTGGACCGAGTGATCACGATCTTTGCGGAGGATGGCGGTCGCCCGCCCTCTGGTCGGCAAGATGTTTGCCTGAAGGTTCGGTCCATTGATCGTGTCCCAGAGGTAGCGGGCCTGCCGGACTGCCTGGCTCGTCGTCAAGTCCGCGTATCGGGTGAAATAGGAGCGCGGGTCGCGGAACGCCGTGTCGCGGAGTGAAAGAAAGCGACTCACATACCAGTCCCGGATATCCGAGGCATCCGCGTCGACATAGACGGAGAAGTCGAAGAAGTCGCTGACAACCAGGCCGGTCGTGCCGTCGGGTCGCGGCCGCGCCGGCTGCAGCACATTGAGGCCTTCCAAGATCAAGATGTCCGGCCGCTGCACCCGCACCTTGGCATCCGGAACGATGTCGTAGACAAGATGGCTGTAAACCGGCGCGAGCACCTCATCCTGGCCCGACTTGACGTCGATCACGAAACGCAGCAGGGCGCGCCGATCATAGGACTCCGGGAAGCCTTTGCGCTGCAGCAGTCCGCGCCGTTCCAGCTCCGCGTTGGGCAGCAGGAAACCGTCGGTGGTCACCAAGCTGACCCGTGGATGTTCTGGCCACACGGCCAGCAGCTCACGCAGCAGGCGTGCTGTGGTGGACTTCCCGACTGCAACCGATCCTGCGATCCCGATCACGAACGGCGTCCGTTGCACCGACAGATGAAGGAACTCGTTCGTCGACTTGTGCAGCTCGCTGGTGTGCAGGAAATAGCGACTCAGCAGCCGAGTAAGCGGCAGATATACCTCCCGGACGTCGAGCATGCTCGTCGGATCGCCTAACCCGCGGACCTTCTCCAGGGTCGTCTCGTCGAGCGGGATCGGCATATGTTCGGCAAGCTCGGCCCAGTCTGCCCGACTCCGCTCCACATAGGGACCGAGGAGCTGAGCGTCGTTCGGCATACGCAGAATCTAATGTGGAGTCAGAATTGGCTGGCATCGTGACCGAAGATCGCTACGACGCCAGCCCACCAGCGCTGGAAAGGTACAGTTCCGCCTATGTGTGGAATTGTCGGGTACGTCGGTGAGAAGGCCGCGCTAGACGTCGTGGTCGAGGGTCTGCGACGTCTCGAATACCGCGGATATGACTCAGCAGGCGTTGCAATTGTGGCGGGCGGGACGCTGCACGTCTCCAAGAAGGCCGGCAAGCTCGGCAATCTGGAGAAACAGCTGGCGGAGGAACAGTT
>DATHIJ010000516.1:0-6576 GCA_035489975.1 Propionibacteriaceae bacterium
CAGCACGCCGACAGGCTTGCCATCGTCGAGGACCAGCAAGGCGTCACAGCTCCTCAGTAGCTCGACCGCATCGGCGACCGGTTCGGTCACCCCGAGCATCGGAAGTGACTCCTCCATCACGCGGGCCACCGCGTCCGCTGGACGCACGCGGTGACTGAACAGCGAATCCAGGAGTCCGCGTTCGCTGACTGAACCGACGACTTCGGCGGCCATGACAGGCGGCTCGGCACGCACGACCGGCATCTGGCTAACGCTGTACTCACGCATGATCGCTACGGCTTGGGCGACTGTCTCATTCGGATGGGTATGGACCAGAGACGGCAAGGTGCCCGACTTCTCGCGCAGCACGTCGCCGACCACTCGTACGAGTTGGTCGGGTCGCGGCGCGAAGCCGTACCGAGTGAGCCAAGCATCGCTGAACACCTTGGTGAGGTAGCCGCGGCCGGAATCGGGCAACAGCACCACGATCACCGCTTCGGGATTGCCGATCTCATGCGCGAGCCGAATGGCTGCCGCCGCGGCCATGCCCGAGGATCCTCCGACCAGCAGCGCCTCCTCCCGTGCCAGCCGGCGCGTCATGGCGAAGGAGTCCGCGTCCGACACTTCGATCACGCGGTCACAGACGGTGGGATCGTAATTGGCTGGCCAGAAGTCCTCGCCGACCCCTTCGACCAGGTAGGGCCGCCCACTCCCGCCGGAGTAGACCGAACCGGACGGATCTGCACCGATGATCTGGACCCGGCCGTCGGAGATCTCCTTCAAGTAGCGACCTGCCCCGCTGATCGTGCCGCCGGTGCCGATCCCGGTAACGAAGTGGGTGACCTTGCCCTCGGTCTGCTCCCAGATCTCAGGACCTGTGGTCTCGTAGTGGCTGGCCGGGTTGTTCGGGTTGCTGTACTGGTCTGGCTTCCAGGCTCCCTCGATCTCGCGTACCAGCCGATCTGAGACCGAATAGTAGGAGTCCGGGTGTTCGGGTTCGACAGCCGTTGGGCAGACGACCACTCGTGCGCCGTACGCGGCCAGCACGTTGCGCTTGTCCTCGCTGACCTTGTCAGGACACACAAACACGCAGGCGTAACCCTTGGCCTGAGCAACCATCGCTAGGCCTACGCCGGTATTGCCACTCGTCGGCTCGACGATCGTGCCGCCCGGCTTGATCTTGCCCTCCCGCTCCGCAGCCTCGATCATCTTGAGCGCGATCCGATCTTTGACCGAGCCGCCAGGATTCAGGTACTCCACCTTGGCCAGGACCAAAGGCTGGGCGCCGTTTGTGGCCCGCGAGAGCCTGAGCAGCGGTGTGTGCCCGACAAGATCGATCAGCGAGTTCACGTACTCCACGCGCACGACTCTACGGCGCAATCGGTTTTCGACCAGTCCCCGCCGCGGGCGGCCCAACCAGAGCACAGTGAGGGCCGCGGCTTCCCGTCGGAAGCGCGGCCCTCAGTTGCGTGATGAGGCTCGCGGATCGCGTACGACCCGCTGGCCGGGGTTACCTGCGAAGGTAGGACAGCAGGCGCAGAATCTCGATGTACAGCCAGACCATGGTCACAGTCAGGCCGAACGCACCACGCCATGACTCACTCGCTGGCGCACCTATAGCGACACCCTGCTCGATGTAGTCAAAGTCAAGCACCAGGTTCAGCACTGCAAGCACGGCACCGAGGAGCGAGAAGGCGATAGCCAGCAGACTAATCGCACCGGTTCCGGAGTCACGCAAACCCAGGTTCACGCCAAACAGCGCGAGCACGAAGTTGATCAGCAAGGCCACCGCGAACGAGATCGTCGCAATGATCACGACCTTTCGGAACTTCGGCGTAACGCGAATGTTGAAGAACTTGTACGCCGCCAAGGTCACTCCGGCTGCCGCGAACGTCCCGATGACCGCCTGAACGACAATGCCGGGGTAGTAACTCTCGAAGATCTGGCTGATCAGGCCAATGAAGATGCCTTCAATGCCCGCATAGAGGAGCACCAGAGGCGGCGAGACCTTCCGGCGGAACGCGACGAGCAGGACAACAAGGAATCCGATCAGCCCGGAAGCGATCAGCGCCGGGAAATAGAGATTGTCCGGCACGAACCTCCACGCGAGCGCAGCCGTAATCACCAGCACGCCTATGGTGACGGCGGTCTTGGTGACAACATCGTCCAAGGTCATCCGACCTTCAGGCGCCTCGACGGGCGCCTGCTGCGGGTAGCTGGGGTACTGCGGGTAGCCGGCTTGCGGTTGGGCGTACGGGTTTTGGTTGTTCTGGGGTGCTGCGGGTGTGAACGCGTCCTGTCTGGAGAGGATCGGGTTCGAACTGCGCAACATAGATATGTCCTCCTGGTCCAGCGCCTCAGTTGGCGCATCAATCAGTCTACTGAAACGCTGGGCACCGGCCGGTTCTTCCGGCTTTGAAACAGCTGTGACCTTGTTACGGAGTCTGCGACTTGCCTCATCGTGTCGATCAGCGTTTGCCGTCTGAGGATGACTAGCGGGGGTGTCGGAGGGCGAAACGAGCCACGTTTGCCATCTTGAGACAGCGCGCGCGGCGGGCGGAGCGGGCCGTAGACACAGCGCGATCCGCGCGAGCGCTAGCGAGCAAATCCACCACAGTGCCCCCGATGGGATTCGAACCCATGCTGGAGCGGGTTTAAGCCGCCTGCCTCTGCCATTTGGGCTACGGGGGCCAGATATCCGTGGCGGGTGTGATCCTAGTGCCCGAGTTAGCGAGATGCCTCCGTGCTGGCCGTCGGCGAGGCGCCACTCAGCCTGATCCGGGTTTCCACCGGCAGCTCGGCCAGGTCACCGGTCGTGATGCGGTCCTCGATCACGACTCTTCCATCTGGGCGGAAGTGGACCGGCTGCACTCCGGTAACTAGACCTGTGGTGTTGTCGCGGAAGTAGAAGTACACGTCGGCGCTGATCAGCGGCGGGGAGAACGGCGTGCTGAAGGAGGTGAACGTCGGCTCTCGGACTCCGCCTGCGGTGCCCTGCTGCATGCCGACCGTCCATGACCCGTCGTCATGCATGATCACCGCCGGACCGGACTGTGCATGGTAGTGACCCCAAAGCACCAGCGGTGCCGGCGGATTCGCCGTGCTCATGATCACGCGCGCAGCGACAGGCTGGTGGACCAGGATGACGTCGGTGCGCTTGTCGCGGGCAACATCGACAAGCCTTCGCGCCAGCTCTTCTTCGCTTTCCGGCCGCTCCTTGACGCGATCGACGCTGAAGGGGATGTTGTGCTCTGGGTCATCGTCGCCGAGCAGGCTGAGCCCGGCGGTCTCGACGACCTGGCCATCAAGCACAGTCATGCCGACACTTCGCATCTGAGCCTCCGTCACCTCGGAGTCATGGTTTCCGGTCGCCACCAGGAAGGGCACGCCGTCGGGAATCGCGGCCTCTCGACGAACGCAGCCACGCTCGGCCGCAGTCCCATTAACCGTGTCGTCCCCGGCGCTCAGCACTATGGACGGTTGAGTCGCACGGGCCAACCGACCGATCAGTTCCGTCATTGCCTGGTTGCAATGCAGGTCGCTGAAACCAAGGATCATCGTTTCATCCGCGCGAGGTTCCGGTAGATCATCGAGCTGGGTAGAGAGGCTCCCGGCAGCTGAGTCGAGGTAGCTCTTCACAGCACGTTGCTGGCGCGCGGTGAGCAACTTGATGCCTTTGATGCCGCGGTCGAGTACATCGGCCAGCAGCGGACTATCCACCGTGAGCGAGGAGAAGGCACCACCGGCAGCGATAGACACGGGGTAGCGGGGATCCGTCTGTTTCGGCGGTATCAGGATGGATCCGACGACCAGCGCAACGACCGTAACGTACGCCGCAACCGCGCGTCGCCTCGTCACCCGCGTGATCATCCGCGGCGGCAGGAGCTGGCGGCGGAGTCGCCAGATTGCGACGCCGAGCAGCAGCACCGCCTCAGCTTTGAGCCCTTCCCGTACGGCGTCACGCAGCAAATGCTCAACGATGCCGGAAAGGGCTTCCCTTGGCTCGGCGTAGAGGCTGGTGTAGGCGATCAGGGTCTGCTCTGAGAAAAGCGAATTGGGATTCTCGGCTGCAGTGCCGACACCGCCCACCGTGATGACCAGGCCAATCGGGCGTACCGGACTCTCCAGGTAGGCATTGCCGATGGGTCCCAAGTTGAGTTCGACCTCACCCCGGAAGTTGCTGGCGAACGTCACCCGATGCGGACCAAGGTAGTCCTGCACCTGGGCGTGACTGATGCCCCAAACGAGCGCGAGCGGGGCGGCAGCCACCGCGGCAAGCAAGGTGAGCAAGAGGGCCTTCCCGGCACTTGACAGCAGCGCTCGACGAGAGCGCACTCGTGCGGCCTGCCGCGCCAGTACGCTCCACAGGGTTCGCCGCTGGCCGCTCTCGGCCGGGCCGCGGCCCTTGCGTGGAGCTCTGGGCCGGTTGGCGCCGGGCCGGAACGGCCGGCGTGCAGATGCCGGACCGTTCATCGATGCCCGACCTTACCTGCGCTCGCCCTTGGCCAGAGATCTTGACTGTTGGCGCGGGTCGATGCGCCCTGAGCCTGTCGAAGGGCCTTCGACAAGCTCAGGCCGCATGTACGTCGTCATGAGCCAGCAGCATTGGGAGGTGCGAGATAGACCTTCCTGGGGTAAAGGGCGTGCGCACCAACCACCCGGTCGAGGAACAGGGTGCCGCCGCAGTGGTCGATCTCATGTTGTAGCGCGCGTGCCTCGAAGGCATCGGTGGTGATCAACACCCGTTCGCCGCTCAGAGGAAGCAGGCCAGCGACGGTTACTTTGGTCGCCCGCTTCACATCACCGGTGAGATCTGGTATCGACATGCAGCCCTCGCGACCCTTGTCGTTGCGGCTGGCCTCCACCATCTCAGCGTTCACCAGCACGATCAGCCCGTGCGTCGTCCGGGTCTTCGGATGGGCCGAGACGTCGACGCAGAAGGCTTGCGCCGACACCCCGACCTGAGGTGCTGCGAGCCCGACACAACCCGGCGATACCCGCATGGTTGCGACAAGATCAGCGCAAAGCTGCACTACGACGGGGTCGACGGGGTCGACGGGCAAGCCCGAAACTGACAGAAGATGGTTTGGCGCATGAATCACCTCGAGCACCCGGCCGTCAGGCAGAGTCGGCAGCGACAAGTTCACAGCTGGTCGTTCTCGATCAATCGCATGCTTGTCTCCACAGCCAACTCCGTAGACACTTCGGCGAGCCGTGCCTGGAGCGCCTCGACATCGGTCGATCCGGGTAAATCGACCTCGGCCAATAACACGTAAAGGGTCCCCGAGAGTCGGGTGGTCAGGTCGGTGATGTTGCCACCCGCCTCGGCAATCACGCTGGCCAGCCGCGCGACGATCCCGAGCCGGTCAGCGCCGTGGACGGTCACCAGGTAAGTGGAGCCGAGCGGTGGGAACTGCGGTTCTTGGGGCACCTCGCGTACGGTGACGTCGAGCGAGCCGTTGACGAGCGGTTGCAGCGCGGCCTCGATCTGGGCGGCGTTCGCCTCACCCGCGCAGATCAGGGTCATCGCGAAATGACCGCGCAACAGCGTCATCGAAGAGTCCTCGAGGTTCATGCCGTACTGCGACAACACCTCCGCCGCCTGAGCGATGATGCCGGGGCGGTCATGGCCGACAACCGTGATGGCAAGGGAGGTCATCGGGGCATTGTGTCACCGGTGGATGAGCTGCAGAGCGATCCCATCGAGAATGTCGGACTCGCTGACGATCAGGTCTCCTACCTTCAAGCGGGCGGCAATGCGGGCCTCAATCAGTGCACCTCCAGTGATCACATCAGCGCGCCCGGGATGCATTGACGGCAGCGCCCTGATCTCGTCAACCGTCATCCGGGCCAGGCGGCGGAGCAGCTCCTGCAGAGCCGGCAAAGGGATAACGGCACCATGCACCTGCTCACGGTCGTAGTGCTCCAGCTCCAGATACACCCCAGCCAGTGTCGTCGCGGTGCCTGCGACCCCAATCCACCTTCCGATCGAGGCGAACTCCACCCCGCTGCCCGCCAAAAGATCGTCGACGTACTCGCTGGCAAGTGCAAGATCATCCTCAGCGACGGGGTTCTGTTTCAGGAACCGTTCGGTGACGCGCACCGATCCGATGTCGAGTGAGATCGCGCTGGACATCTCACCAGCGGCGCTGCCGGTGATCAATTCAGTGGAACCGCCGCCAATGTCCATCACCAGGACCGGCTCGCCCTCCGGGTTGATCCGGCTGAGGGCTCCGACGAAGGACAGGTGTGCCTCGGTCGCTCCGCTGATCACGTCGGGCAACACGCCCAGCCGTTGCTTGACGCCGGCGAAGAAGCTGTCGCGGTTCCTCGCATCGCGTGCCGCCGACGTCGCCACGAAGTGAACGTTGGCCACGGGCACGTCCGCTTTCTTGATCAATTCCGCGTATTGATCAACTACCGCGAACGTACGCCGCAAGGCGTCGACATGGAACTCACCGCTGGCATCGACGCCCTGGCCGAGCCGCACGATTTCCAGGCGCCGGTCCAGATCTCTCAGACCACCGGAGCCGTTGGGTTCCGCGATCAACAAACGGATCGAATTCGTCCCGCAGTCAATGGCGGCGACGCGCGTCA
>DATHIJ010000517.1:0-3767 GCA_035489975.1 Propionibacteriaceae bacterium
GGCGTACCGAGCTGATCACCTCCGAGACCAGCCGCACCGTTGCCCGCCGCGGGGAGACGCGTATCGTCCGCACCCACGACGGACTCACGATCGCTGCGGCCGGCATCGACACGTCCAACCTCTCCGCGGAGTCCATTCTGCTGCTGCCACTCGATCCGGACGGGAGCGCCGCGGCACTCCGCGAGCGGCTGGAGATCGCAACCAATCTTCGGCTGGGAGTGATCATCTCCGACACCGCCGGACGGCCCTGGCGGATCGGCCAGACCGACCACGCCATCGGCGTCTCCGGGGTCAGGGTGCTTGAAGATTATGCGGGCGCCCGGGACGCGTACGGAAACGAGCTCCAGGTGACTGTGATGGCCGTTGCTGACGAGCTGGCCGCAGCCGCTGACTTGGTGAAGGGCAAGCTGCGCGGTCGCCCGGTCGCCGTGATACGCGGACTTGGCCAGCTGCTGGCGCAGGGTGAGTCAACTGCGCGTGAGTTGCTCAGGGACCCGGACAAGGACATGTTTGGCTTTGGCAGCCAGGAAGCGGTGTTGGCTGCCGCGCTGGTCGCCACAGGGCAGCGCGACCGCTATGAGGAACTGGTCGCGCTCGATCGATCGGAACGAACATCCCGCTTGCTGGCCGGGACCACATTGGGTCGCGAAGCCGCAGACCTGATGCGTGCCATTTTGTCTGTCGACTTACTGACAGATGACCCTCAGCAGATCGAGATAGACTCGCCACTCCCTGAGACGGATCGGTAGGAGCGACCAGGTGGCGAAAGCCAACAGCGACGAAAAAGCCGCGCCCAAAGGCGGGACTTCCAGTAGGACCGCGTCCGCGCCACAGAGCCGCCGCGACAGGCTGGCCTCCCTTGAAGCTTCCCGGAAGAAGGAACAGCGCGCCCGGACTATCCGGCTGCTGGTGATCTGTATCGTGCTCGCATTGGCGCTGTTGGCCTACCCCGTCTACCTCTTCGTTGACGACTATCGCGCCCGCAACGCGGCAATGGAGGACTTCGGCAGCAGCTTGGCCGCAGCAGGATGCGACCCGATCAGTGAGCAGCCGGCCACCGGAAACCAAGATCACGTTCCGGAGGGCACGAAGGTCGACTACGCACAGACTCCGCCCGACTCGGGGACCCACAACCCCGCTCCCGCCCCGTTCACCAAGCACTACTACGCCGCGGCCGATCGCCCCGCCGTGGAGACACTGGTGCACAACCTGGAACACGGCTACACCGTTGTTTGGTACCGCGCCGACGCCCCGAGCGCACAGACTCAGAACCTGGAGCGGATCGCGAAGACCTTCGGAAGCGACGACTACAACCCGGTGGACAAGTTCATTGCGGCACCCTGGTCCGAGGCCGATGGGGCTGGTTTCCCAGAAGGGAAGAGCGTCGTGATCGCACGCTGGACGGCTGACCCGAACAACCCGAGTGACCCCACCAAACAGCAAGGTGTTCGGCAAGCCTGTACCGAGGTGAGTGGTGCGGCGATCAAGGAATTCATGGCCAAGTACCCGGTCGCCAACTCCCCGGAGCCGAACGGCGCCTGACCTGCTGCGAGCTCCGAGTTGTCAGCGTCGGTGGTCGCTCGGGCTGTCACCGATGCTGACAAGTCGGACCGGTTACGCGTACTTGCTGCCCAGTCGGGTGGTGACCTCCGCGACCAGTTCCTTGATCCGTTCCGCCTCGGAAATGGGACACACCAAGGTGATCTGCGGTGTCTGCACGATCACGGTGTGGCTGAGCCCGACGACAGCGACGACTCGGCCGATTTCGGCATTGTTGATCACCAGGTTGTCCCGCGCGTCGACTAGTACCGCGACGCCGTGGGTAGCGTTGCCGTGTTCGTCACGCGGCAGTTGCTCGCCGAGCGCTGCGAAACCGCCCACGTCATGCCAGGTGATGGGTAGTCGCACTGCGACGACGCGAGCACTCCCCTCCCCCCGTGACACGGGCTCCATCACCGCGTAATCGACGCTGATCTTGAGCAACTCCGGATAGATCTCCGACAATCGATAAGGTGCTGCAGCGAGCTCAACTACCGCATCGTGAGTCTTTGGCTGCAACAGGTTCAGCTGATCAAGCAAGGTGCGGGCCCGCCAGACGAACATGCCGGAGTTCCACCAATATTCACCGGAGGTCAAGTACTCCTCAGCAGTGTGGCGATCAGGCTTCTCTTTGAACTCGATGACCGAGAACACCTCTGGGTGACCCGGGATGGATTCGCCCCGCCGCAGGTAGCCGTAACCGGTGTGCGGCGCTGTCGGGACCACCCCGAATGTCACCAAGAAGTCATCGGCGCTTTCGGCCACGTCGAAGCCTTCAAGCAGCGCGCTCTGGAACGCAGACATCGGATCCATGATGTGATCTGCGGTCACGACAGCGACGACCGCGTCAGGATCACGAGCAGCCAGCACTGCCGCCGGCCAAGCCACCGCATTCAGCGAGTCGCGGCCCTCCGGCTCGCCGAGAATGTTTGCCGGTTTGACTTCGGGTAGCTCGGCAGCGACCACATCGGCATAGTCAGCGCCAGTGCAGACCAGCACGTGGTCCGGCGGGACGATGCCCTCCAGGCGGTCGTACGCGATCCGCAGCAGGCTTTTGCCGCCGACCACCCGCAGCAGCTGCTTTGGCATGCCCTGCCGCGACAGTGGCCAGAGACGTTTTCCTGACCCACCAGCCATGATCAACACGTAGCGCATGCGGAAAGGGTAGCGGCGTTGCGGGCGAACCTGGCCCCTCCTGCTCTTACGCTGGCGCCATGACCGGACTCGTGGCCGAGCGACTGCGGCAGCGCCTCAGGCTTGCTGGGTCTGCGCCCCTGCTCACCTGCTATGACGTCGAATCGGGTGCGCGTACCGAACTTTCGGCGACTTCTTTCAGCAACTGGGTGGACAAGACGTCCAACTTGCTGCAGGACGACGTCGGTGTCGGCGAAGGTGATGTGATCAGCATGCCGCTCGCTGTCGAGGCTCCGGGCCACTGGCTTACTGCGGTCTGGCAGCTCGCGTGCTGGCAGGTCGGGCTTGCCGTTGACCTCACCAAACCGTCGCTGCCAGCGGCGGTGGTGACTGGGCGCCATTGGCAGGGTTATGCAGAAGGTGACGTCTTCGCTTGTGCGCTGCACCCGTTGGGGTTTGGATTCGGTGAGCCGCTTCCCGACGGCGTTCGCGACTACGCGATCGAGGTGCGGAGTCACGGGGACAGATACCTCGGCTACCCACCGGGGCCCGAGGCGACGGCTTGGGTGGATGCCGAGCGCACTTTGCGCCAGGCAGATCTGGTGACTGTCGACGATCCGGCGATGCGTCGTCTGGTCCGAGCCGGCGATCCCTGGGCCACCTGCCGTGATGGCATCGTCACCGCCCTGGTGACGGGTGGATCAGCGGTCATTGTCATTGGTGGAGACCCCGATCAGGTGACCCGGATCGCCGCCAGCGAGCACGTCGCAACGTAATGCAGTCTGAGCCTCGAGGCACACTCAGCTCCAGATGCGCCTGAGCTTGTCGAAGCGCCAGCAGGCTTCGACAGGCTCGGCCCGCATCGTGCCAAGATCCCACGCAGCGTGGGATGCAGACGCAGCCTCTGTACAGCCTTCCGGAGATGAGATCGCGAGCCAGGCTAATCGCTAGCACGTTCGAAAATTGTCAGTGGTGGGTGTCACGATGAACTCATGACGGGGGACAATCTAGGCGATACGGCTGCTGCGCACGAGGCGGTGGCAGCACGCCGGGAAGCAGCGGCCGCGCTGGCGCGGCTAGCAGGCGCGGCGGTG
>DATHIJ010000518.1:0-2461 GCA_035489975.1 Propionibacteriaceae bacterium
ATCGGCCATCTCGCCTCGCCACCAGCGGTGCCATTCGTCGAGCTCATCGTCGGGAATCGCTCGGTTAACCAACTCGGCGACCTCGGTGAGCGCCTCCGGCCACGAACCGTGTACCGCCCCGGGCGACGCCTCGATCGGCGCATAGGCCTCTGCCCAACTGATCTCGGCGCTCCCCTCGAGCCGCAGGTGCTCGAGTTGAGTCGTGGCCAGACCAGCCTGGATCTCGAGGTAGCGAGACCCTGGCCCGCACAGCCACTCCTGCCAGTGCCGACCGCCGGCGGCCGTGCCCCAGCAGAACAACTTGCGACCACGCAACTGAGCGGTAGAGGTCTGGATGAGCCCGCGGCCGTCGGCCTGCACCGCCGCGATCCACGGCCGTTGCTCGGACGGGACCTGGAAGAAGTAATCCGCGGCTCGCTGCGCCGCTAGCGGGTAGCTGACATCGGTGGCCGGGTCGTCGGAGAAGGGGACGTCGACCCATGCGATGGATCCGTCGTACCCGGTCCGCCAGGCTCCAGCGCCGGGGGCCAAGACCCGCACGCCCGGTTCCTCCGGAGTGGCGATGTTCGTCCACCAATAAAGCGGTTTGGGCTCGGTGTCGGGGTTGCGGACGCGTAGGAAAGCGAGCAGCAGTGGACGATCAGCCGGCATCAGCAGGTCGATCGAGAAGACCAGGTCTCGGGTGCGTTCCCACTCCCAGATCCGCAGTGCGGGTCCGCGGTTGGACGGCACGCTGCCGGCGAAGACCGGTCGGCACGTCGTGGCAGAGTGGCCGGTGGAACCCAGGTTCCACTCGATACCCCCAGCGAACCAGGCGTCGGTGAGCGCGAAGTTGGCGAACTGCAGGCTCGGGTTGGTAAATACCAGATCCCGACCGTCCACGAGATCGCGCAGCGACCAGAGCCGGCCACCCAGCCCCGGAAGGATGAGTGCCTCCAGCCGGCCGTTGGTCATCTGGATTGCGCTGATCTCCTGGGGTCGCAAGCCCCGGCGGTAGCCGTTCTGCAACGCGTACGGCAGCGGATTGGCCAGCCGGCCGTACGCGATGCGCTCGCGCATGTCGGGCGGCAGGTCGGGAGACTCTGATGGGTCGGGAAGCCGCTGCAGCCCGGTGAACGGCGGCAGCGGCGATTCCGGGCCGAGTTCGGCGGCAAGCAGCCGCAGCGTGGTCCGGGTCAGCAGTCCCGCGGGCATGCTTTCGCGCGTAGCCAGTCGCGGAACAGCAACATCTGTCCAGTATGGCGGGGCGGCATTACCGTTTCCGCGTGACCACCTTTGTGCTGATCGGCAGCGGCTGGCGTGCGCGGATGTTCCTCAAGGTGGCTCGTGAGCTAGGCACGATCCGTTGCGAAGGGGCGGTGGTGCGGACCCCACGTCACCTAGACGTGCCGGCCTTCACCTCCCTGAACACCTGTCTGCGCGAGCTTTCCCCCGACTTCGTGTTGACCGCGACGCCATCGTCTGTGACACCGCATGTCATCGCTGATGCTGTCGACCGTGGGCTGCCGGTGCTGGCCGAGACCCCGCCCGCGCTCGATCTCGACGGCCTTCGCGCACTGTGGTCGGCGGTGGGCGACTCCGGACTGGTCCAGGTGGCCGAGCAGTACCCGATGATGCCGTCGCACGCCGCCCGTGCGGCCCTGGTGGCCACCGGCGCGATCGGTACGCCCACCCAGGTACAGGTCTCGTCCACCCAGCACTACCACGCCGTTGCACTGATCCGCAGTCTGCTCACAGCCGCCAGGGGGCCGGTTTCAGTCCGAGCGACCCGCTTCACCGCTCCGCTGATCAGTCCGTTGAGCCGCGCTGGCTGGACCGATGACGAGGAGGCGCATCCCACAACCACAACGTTTGCGACCCTCGATTTCGGGGACGGACGCTCGGCGGTGTACGACTTCACCGAGCAGCAAACACGTAACCAGCTGCGGTTCCGGCGGCTCACAGTGCGGGGATCAGCAGGCGAGCTGCACAACGATGAGGTGGTGCGGATGACCGGACCCCGCACGCTCGTTCGCACCCCTCTAGTACGCCGGCAGACCGGGTATGACCTCGACCTGATCGGCTACGACACCGAGCACATCTCCTTCGGCTCCGAGCTGCTCTACCGCAATCCCTATCCGGGTCGGCGCTGGATGGACGATGAGATCGCCATGGCCACGCTGCTGGAGCGTACGGCGAGCTGGGTGCGGGGTGAAGGGCCGGAGCCTTACTCGCTGGCCGAGGGTGCCCAGGACCAGCAGATTGCGTTGGCCATCGAGGAGTCGGCCGAGAGCGATACTACGGTGACGACCTCTCGCGAGGCCTGGAGCTGAGCGTCGGGCCTAGCCCTCACCTGGCAGCACGCATAAAGAACGAGCCGACACGCGCATCTATGACAACGGACTTGGCCCCTTTCGCCTTATAAATTTGTGCTCATTGCTTGAGTCGGATGGAGGCCGTTGGGTGGAGTTGATGCTGGTTG
>DATHIJ010000519.1:0-5131 GCA_035489975.1 Propionibacteriaceae bacterium
GCGGGCGGCATATCAGGCGGCGATTGAGTGGGCGCACGAGACCGAGATCCCCCTCGGCCTGGAGTGCGACGTGCATTTCAGCGCCGATGACGAGCTCATCTGTCTGCACGATCTGACCGTGGATCGGACCTCGACCAGCTCCGGCCCGGCCTATCAGCACACCGTGGCCGAACTCAAGCTCCTCGATTTCGGCTCCCGGAGCGTTGCCGATCCCGAACCCGAGCAGCGTGAGCTGATCACCCTGCGGGAACTGCTGATCATGGTCCGAGATGCGCGGCAAGACCACGTGCCGGTCAGTATGGTGATCGAAACCAAGCACCCCAACGATCGGGGTCGGGCGGTCGAGGAACGGGTTGCTGCGATGCTCACCGAGTTCGGCTGGGCTCAGCCTGACGCACCGGTCCGACTGCTTTCCTTCTCGGTCAAGGCATTGAGGCGATTCGGTTGGCTGCTGCCGGGACTGGAACGGACGCTGCTCATCGAAGATGATCTTGGTCGGTGGCGCGACGGCAAGCTGCCGGACGGCGTACGCGTTGTCGGTCCGGACCTGACGTTGATCAAGGAGGATCCGGAGTTCGTCGACCGATCACTACAGCGAGGGACCAAGTGCATGTCTGGACCGTGAACGAGCCTGAGGACATCAGATTCTGTCGTGATCTTGGTGTAACGGGGTTCACTACCGACTACCCAGATCGAGTGGCAGCTGTCCTCGCGGAGTAGCCGCGCGCGCTCAGCGCCTCAGGGGCACATCAGTCGCGGGCGATCGGGCACGACATACAGCGCGGCCCGCCGCGACCAGAACCCAGCTCGGACCCGGCGATGGGGATCACCTCGATGCCCTCCTCGATGAGACGTTGGTTGGTCTCGACGTTCCGCTCGTACGCGACGGCAACCGTCGGCTCGATGGCCAGAGTGTTGTTGCCGTCGTCCCACTGCTCGCGCTCGGCGGTCACCGGGTCGAGTCCGGTGTCGATCAGCTGCAGCTGATCAATGCCCATCGCTCGAGCCGCGGCATCGAGAAACGGTGCCGGTTGATCAATCACGAGGTCCGAGCCGTTGCCGGAACGGACGGTGATGGCAGACAGCCGGTGGGCGACATTCGGGTACATCACCACCGCATCGACGTCGACCATGGTGCAGATGGTGTCCAAGTGCATGGTGGCGCGGTCTTGATTGATCGGCACGACAAGTACGGTGTGGGCGAGACCCAGCCGGAAGGTTGTCCGTGCTAGCCGCTCGGCTCCGGAGGGCTGTGTCCGCTGCCCGACCCCAATCGCCAGCACGCCATCAGCCATGGCCAGCACGTCGCCGCCCTCCAGGTATTCCTCCCGCCAGCCGTGGATCCGCTCGGCTCCCACAAACCGCGGATGAAACTCATAGATCAGTTCGGTCAGTTGGGTTTCGCGCCGGCGGGCCGGCATGGCCAATGAGGTGATCGTGACCCGGTCTCCGATCCACACGCTGGAGTCGCGCGTGAAGAGCAGGTTGGGCAGCGGATCGATCAGGAAATGGTCGCCTCCGTACAGAGCCGCGACCAGGCTGCCCGTACCCTGCACTTCGTCATTGCGGAGGCCAGCCATCATGATCTCGGCCAGCTCTTCCGGACCAAGATCAGCGAGATAACCCAGAAAGTAGTTCCGCAGCGTCTCACCCAGCCGGATATCGGAGGCAAGATCTTGGATCGCCTTCGCACGCGCCGTGGGGTCGGCCAATGTCTCGATCAGCAGCGTGCTGAGATACAGCACCTCAACTCCGCGACTGCGAAGCGTTTCGGCGAACGCGTCGTGCTCGGCCTGCGCCCGGTCCACCCATGGCAACCCGTCGAACAGCAGTGCATCGTTGTTCCGCGGCGTCAACCGCTTCAACTCATTGCCAGGACGATGCAACAGCACCGTACGCAATCGGCCAACCTCGGACCGGACCCCCGGTGCAGTTACCGCCTCAATCGACATGACGAGGAGATTACCGATTGTCGGAACTCGCCAAGCGCGCAGCGTTGCCGGACTAGCCTTGGCTGAATGAGCTCCGACCTGTCCCGAGTCGCGTGCGTCATCCCGGCTAAGGACGAGGAGCAACGGATCGCCGCAACCGTCGCCGCGGCAAGGGACCTCCCCGGTGTCGAGATCGTGATCGTTTGCGACGACGGCAGCAGCGACCGTACGGCGGATTATGCGGCGGGTGCCGGGGCGATCGTAGTTTCCCATACTCGCAATCGAGGCAAAGCTGCCGCAGTGGAGTCTGCGGTTAACGGGCTGGGCGTGATCGAGCAGCGCGACAAACGGCCGGAAGCAGGATCACTGCTGCTGCTCGATGCCGATCTTTCCGATTCCGCCGCGAACTGCGCGCCACTGATTTCGCCGGTGGTCAAGGGTGAGGCGGACCTCACGATCGCGGTGCTGCCGGCTCAACTCACTGCTGATGGTGGCGTGCCAGGCGGCCTGGGTTTGGTCGTCAACACCGCAAGGCGGGGGATTGCCGAGCTGACCGGCTGGACCCCTCAGGCTCCGCTTTCTGGCCAGCGTTGTCTCACTCGGCGAGCGTTCGAACTTGCCAGTCCGTTGGCAGCCGGTTGGGGGCTGGAAGTGGGTATGACTATCGATGTGCTGCGGGCCGGGTTGAAGATCCAAGAGATTGAGATCGACCTGCGTCATCGCGCAACTGGCACCGATCTCGGTGCTCAGTTGCATAGGGCAGCTCAGCTGCGCGATGTGACACGCGCGCTAGCGGCCCGGGGCCTGGTGCAGGCCGAATTGAAGGACTTGAAGGCTTCCGGTGGCGTGACTGGTGTGCTCAGACGACTCCGAGGTAAGCAGGCATGAATCGATGACGGCGACCAAGCAGAAGCGCCGGAGCGGGAATCCGGCAAAGCCGCCAATGCCCCCCTACCGGCCCGAGATGTGGCATCGCAACCACCGGTTTGCATTGTTCGGAATCGTTGGCGCCACCGCGCTAACCCTGCTTGCCGGCTTCCTCGGACCCTCCGCCGTCACACTGACACTGGGTCCCCGGGAGTCCTACCTGCCTCCCTGGTATCTGCCGGGTGGTGTAGTGGAGCCCAACGAGTGGTTCGTTTCGCTGCTGATCTGGGCCGCGATCCTGCTCGGCGCACTCGGACTCTGGGTTGGCATGCGGGCGCTCGCTGACGGCTGGAAACCCAAGTTCAAGAAGATTTTTGGGCTCGGCGCGGTGCTCAGCCTGCTGACCATCTGCGTGCCACCGATGACCTCGGCGGACGTGTTGATGTACGCCGCGTACGGGCGGCTGCAGGCGATCGGGCGGGATCCGTACGACATCACCCCAGCCGAGGTGTTCCGCGGCCAGTTCGATCCTGTACTTCGCTGGACCGAGCGACCGTGGCAGGACACCCCGAGCGTGTACGGCCCGATTACCTCCTGGACCCAGCTCACCGCGAACAAACTCGGTGGCGAGAACATGCACGACATCGTGTTCTGGCTGCAGCTGTTCTCGGTTGTGCCGTTCATTTTGGCGTGTGCCGGGGTGCTGCTGCTGGCGCGTGGCGATACCCGGCGGCAGGGGCGCGTCGCACTGCTGACCATCGCGAATCCGTTGTTGATCTGGGCTGTGGTGGCCGGTGCGCACAACGAATCGCTGGCAGTGATGTTTGCGGTGGGCGGCTTGCTGTTCATGCGCAAGAACCCGTTCGTAGCAGGCCTCGGCATCGGGCTTGCTGGGTGCGCGAAAATCAGTATCGGTTTGTGGGGCCTCGCCATGTTGTGGGCGTACCGGCGAGAACCGAAAAAGGCGCTGCTGCTCTGCCTTGGCACTGTTGTCCCGATGGGTTTGGCGTATGTGCTGTGGCAGCCCACGGCGTTCCTCCAGGCGCTGCGCAACGGTGGTTATGTCTCGGTCGGGTCTTGGGCCAATCCGTTCTATCGCCTTTTGGATGTCTTCCTCACTGGATTCCAGGCCAAGGTCATTATCGGAGTCATCTCCTACATCGGCTTGATCGTGATCGCCTGGATGCTTTCCCGGGTGGTGCCCTGGACTCCGGCTCCAGGTCTGGACAAGGATGTCGACCTACGGCGGGATCCGCTCACGATCGCTCTGCGAACCGCGTTGGTGCTGTCGGTCGCGTGGCTGATCACCTCCATGTACACGCTTTCCTGGTACGACCTCCTCGCCTGGATGCCGCTCGCGGTGCTGGCGGCCAGCAAGCTCGACAAGATCATGTTGATCAGAGGCGCAGCATTGTCGCTGGCGTACGTGCCGGGTCGGGCGATCGATGTTGGTCCTGTTCTCGACTTCACCGCCACCCGGCTGCGGGACACCGTATCGCCGATCATTCAGATGACAATGGTTCTTGCCGTGATCTTGTGGTGGCGTCAGCCTGATCGTCCCGAGCTCTTCCCCTTCAAGAAGCAGAAAGCCCCGCCGGCACAATCCTCACCGACCGTCACCGACCCGCGTACGACGCCCAGCAAGGCACCGCCACCGCGCAGTTCGCCCTCCAAAGCAGCGCGCTCTCAGCAGACTGCAGTCCCGGCCAAGGAGCTGGCGTCGCGGCGTAGGAGCTGATCTCGGGCGGTAGCTCAGGCAGCTGGGGCTCAGGCGCTGGCAAGGCTCAGCACGTGGTTGGCGCGGATGATGCCATTCGGATCCCACTGGCGCTTCACCGCCGAGAGGCGTTCGCACACGGCGGTGCCGAAGATCGCCTCGATGTCGGACGGCCGCTCGGCGAAGTTGAAGTACTGGCCCTCGCCGGCCCACGGTGACATGGCCTCCTGGAGCGCGTCTAGATGCCCGGTGATCGTCGCGCCCAGCTGCGGAGTCATCGGTATGGCGGCTGCGAACATCACGTAGTCGGACTCGAGGTGCGAGAGTGCGCCGGCGTCGTCGGCCGGCCGGCCCAGCGCGCCGCCGAGGTGAGCTAACTCGGCGAGCAATAACGGCGACCCCGCCTCGGGTCCGACCCGCTCGAAGAAGGCGTCGATCCCTTCGTTCGTGAGCTCGCGGATCAGCACCGCGTGGCCGAGGATGGGGACCGGCGGCTCTGGGTCCATGTGGATGCGGCCCAGCCCTGAGACCGGCATCCGGGCAAAGGTGTCCATGATCGGCTCGCCGATATTGCGCAGCGGCGCGATCAGCTCGTCGCCCTGGTTCAGGTCGCCGA
>DATHIJ010000520.1:0-2854 GCA_035489975.1 Propionibacteriaceae bacterium
CCATTCAGCATCGGTGGCCAGCCTCGTCGGCGGCGGCCAGCGGATGGCCAGGCCGGGGGCCATTTCGTGCGCGCACAAAGGCGTGCTATTCCTCGATGAGGCACCAGAGTTCCAGCCGACAGTTATCGAGGCGCTGCGTACGCCACTGGAGTCCGGCATGATCACTCTCGGACGCAGCGAGGTGCACGCTCGCTACCCCGCACGCTTCCAGCTGATCTTGGCCGCCAATCCCTGTCCCTGTGGTCAGGCAGCCACTCCCGGCGCTCATTGCGAGTGCTCGCCGATGGCGGTGCGTCGCTACGCGGAGAAGATCTCTGGGCCGATACGCGATCGCATCGACATCAACCAGGCGTTCCTGCCTTTACGCAAGGCCTATCTGAAGGCGACACTGCAGCGCGCCGAGTCGTCGGCTGTGGTCGCCCAGCGGGTACTGGAGGCTCGTGACCGGCAGCGCCAGCGCTTGACCGGTAGCGGCTGGCAGACCAATGGCGAAGTTCCGGGGACTTACCTGCGCCGTCATCTGCCGCTGCCAGATGGGCTGCAGACCGTCGACGAAGCGGTAGACCGCGGACGGCTCAGCGCTCGCGGCGTCGACAAGGTTCTCCGGCTGGCCTGGAGCGTGGCTGATCTTGCGGGTCGCGACAAGCCGGGCCGCAACGAGCTCGCAATTGCGCTGGCGATGCGGCGGGGGGAGCAGCCGGGGACGGCACGGAGAGAGGTGGGTTGATGCAGTGATCACGTCGGATCGGAGAGCGCGAATGATGCTCTCGTGCGCTATAGACGGCGGTGATCCCGCTGTCGCCGAGCTGGTGCAGAACCTTGGCCCGGAAGGTGCCTGGGCCAAGATCATCGAGGGTGCGCTGGGAGAGCCGACCGCCCAGCGCGCCGCGCGGGTCACCGTCGAGGCGTTCGAGCGGCTGGCCCGAGCTGCGGCGGCGCGTTTCATCGTCCCCGGTGACGAGGAGTGGCCGGCTGGGCTTGCTGATCTGCGGCACGCGGAGAGCATTCAGCGACGTGGGGGCGAGCCGGTCGGTCTGTGGCTCCGTGGTCCCGGCCATCTCGCTCACCTGATGGAACGGTCAGTCGCGATCGTGGGCTCACGGGCCGCAACGGCGTACGGGAACGGCATTGCGGCGGATCTGGCTGCAGATCTGGTTGATCAGGGAGTGACGGTGCTGTCTGGTGGTGCCTTCGGCATCGATGTGGCGGCGCATCGCGGGGCCCTTGCCGCCGGCGGACCGACCGTTTGCATCCTGGCCAATGGTGTTGATGTCGCGTACCCGCCTGGCAATTCGTCGATTTTTGAGACTCTGGCCAAGGACCAGCTGCTGGTATCCGAGCTACCGCCGGCCGCGCATCCGACGCGGGTGAGGTTCCTTGCCCGCAACAGGTTGATCGCCGCAATGTCCCGCGGCACCGTGGTGGTCGAGGCGGCGCTGCGTTCGGGTGCCCGCAACACCGCTGGCTGGGCTCTCGGTTGCGGACGCCCCCTGATGGCGGTGCCTGGTCCGGTCTATTCGCGGGCCTCGACGGCCCCGCACCTGATGATCCGCAGCGGGCAGGCGGTGCTTGTGACCTCGGCCGCGGAGGTAATAGAGCTGATCTCCGATATGGGCCAGGGGATGTTGCCCCTTGCCCACGGTCAGATCAGAGCGACCGATGCGCTGAGTGAGACCCAGCTCGCGGTGTTCGAAGCCATCCCGGCTCGGCGTCGCGCCTTCGTCGGGGACATTGCCCTCGATGCGGGCGTCAGTGTGCCAACCTGCCTGGCTGCGCTGACTGCACTCGAGTCTGCCGGGCTCGTGGAAGGTGGCGAGCGAGGCTGGTTGGTCGCGGTCGGAGGTCCACGAGGATGATCCAGCCAGCGTCGAGTCGTCTTGCCCTAGCGGGCTTTCGCCAGGAAGGTCCTCAGCAGTGGTCCGGCTGTGGCGGAACCTGACTTGCCGTCGTTGACAAAGACCGCGACCGCGAGATCACCTTGTGCCGCAACCATCCAGGCGTGGGTCTTCAGCGGCTCCGATGCGCCGTATTCGGCCGTGCCGGTCTTGGCCAGCACTGCTGGACCAGGGAGATTGCCAAGTACGCGGCCGCTACCCTCGGTCACGACAGCTTGCATCATCTCGCGCAGCTGCCGAGCCTCAGGAGCAGTCAATGGCTCGCCCTTCGACGTGGGCAGCTGGCCATCGACGAGGTGTGGAATCACGGTTTTGCCTGCCACCACCGAAGCCGCCACAGCGGCCATCGTCATCGGTGAAGCCTCGACTTTGCCCTGGCCGATCATGGCGGCAGCGCGGCCGGTGGCCGTCGGATCGTGCGGCACTGAGCCAAAAAAGGAGGGGAAGCCTACGTCGTAGTCGATGCCGAATCCCAGCGAACCGGCTGCCCCGGCCAATGACGACGGGTCGAGCTTTCCGCGCTGGCCGATGAATGCGGTATTGCAGTACTGTGCCAGCGCCGTTCGCAGCGTAATCGTGCCCTGGTGGCTGCGTGGATAGTCGCTGTAGTTGCTGAACCTCCGGCCGTCGACGGTGACCGATGGCGGGCAGCTGACTGTCGACCCGGGAGTCAGATCGGCTCGCAGCAAGGCTAGTGCGGAGACGATCTTGAAGGTGGAGCCCGGAGCAGCCCGGCCCACTGTGGCAAGAGACTGGCCACGATTACCTTGACCATTCGCGGCGGCCACGATTGCCCCCGTCGAGGGTCGGATTGCAACCAGAGCGCTGGCTGGCTTGGTATTCGCCAACGTCTTCTCCGCGAGTTGCTGCAGCCCGATGTTGAGTGTCGTGGTCAGGGGTTTGCCGGCAACTGGCTGCACCTCGAAGAGCGTGACCGGCTCCGGTTCCGCGGTCGGTGA
>DATHIJ010000521.1:0-2281 GCA_035489975.1 Propionibacteriaceae bacterium
GTCTCGGAGGAGGATTCACGCGCGTACGCCGAACGGCTGCACCGGTCGCTCGCCGATGCTGATCACTCCGTCCTGGTGATGTGTGATCCGGAGTTCCACAAGCTGGAGATCGTCACAGGCATCGCAGCCCGCCGAGTGCTCAGCGATCTTGAATGTCGCTTGGCGGCCGCAGCGATGCAGACCTCGTTCGCCGGCGGCGACATCGTCGGCGGTCTGGCGGCCGGCGTCCAGCAGCTCGGAGCGGCGGCCCGCCAGCCGAGAACGCTGCACATCACGCGCCCGGGCTGAGCTCTTCAGCAATCTGAGCTGCAGTTGCGGCTGCTCGTCTGTCCGGGGCTCGATCTGCCATAGTGCTCCCATGCGCGTACACATCGCCACAGATCACGCCGGATTCGAGCTGAAGAAGTATTTCATCGAGGCTCTCACCGAAGACGGACACGAGGTGGTCGACCACGGGCCGCATACCTATGACGCCGAGGACGACTATCCGGTCTTCTGCATCCCCGCTGCCGAGGCTGCCGTGGCCGATCCCGGCTCCTTGTGCATTGTGATCGGCGGATCAGGCAACGGCGAGCAGATCGCGGCAAACAAAGTGGTCGGCACCCGAGCCGCGCTCGCGTACGACTTGGACACCGCCAAACTCGGCCGCCAGCACAACGACGCCAACGTGATCAGCATCGGGGCCAGGATGCACACCCAGGAAGAGGCCCTGGAGATGGTTCGCGTCTTCCTCGCGACCCCCTTCAGTGGGGACCCACGTCACGCTCGTCGCATTGCGCAGCTAGCCGACTACGAGAAGAACCGCTCAGCCGCTAGTGCAGCCGGTTAGTCGCTGCGCTGGGATCCACTCGATCGGCGGCCATCGACTCGGGCAAGTAGCTCGTCGATGACCTCAGCCGCGACGCGTTCGTCGTCGAGATCAGGGCGGGATACGTCCCGCCCTCGCATAGCACGGTCCAGAGTGACCAGCCCCGAGACACCATCCCGCCCGAAATCACGCGGCCAAACGTCGCGCGAGTCTTGCGTAGTCCCCGAGTAGTGTGTTCCTCCGCCGTGCGTTCCTGAGGGGCGACCCCCAGGTGGCAACGCACCTGTCATGGCTCACACGCTAAAACAGATTGGCGGATGCGTGCATGATCGCAATGGAAGTGTTACGCGAGCTTGTCGCTCCTCTCGAACGGCTTAGGAGGGAAACCTTGCCGGAAGGCCACACGCTGCACCGGCTTGCTCTTGATCTCACACAGGCCTTCGGCCGGCGAGTTGTGTCGGTCACCAGCCCACAGGGCCGGTTTGCGGATTCGGCGGCACAGCTTGATGGGACTCGGATGGTCGAGGCGACGTCACACGGCAAGCATTTGTTTTGTGAGTTCGAGGGTGATCGGTTTCTGCACGTGCATCTGGGCCTGATCGGCAGCTTCGAGCTCGGCCCGCCGGATCCGCCTCGCGGAGAAGTCCGGGCGCGGATCGCAACCGAGCAAGCGGCAGCCGACCTACGCGGGCCCCAGCTCTGTCTGTTGAGCACGCGCGCCGAGATCGCCTCGCAGGTGGCTGTGCTCGGTCCCGACCCGCTGCGCGCGGACGCCGACCCTGATCTTGCTTGGCGCCGGATCCATCGTGCTACTCGGCCGATCGCTGCACTACTGATGGACCAGACCATCCTGTCCGGTGTCGGCAACGTGTATCGAGCGGAGGTGTTGTTTCGTAACCGGATCGATCCGCATCGCCCCGGCAACAAGCTGGGCCGGCGGAGGTGGCAGGGGATTTGGACCGATCTCGTCGAGCTCATGCCGCAAGGTGTGGCGGACAACCGGATCGATACCGTACGCCCCGAGCACACGCCCGAGGCAATGGGCCGGCCGCCGCGTCAAGATGATCACGGCGGTGAGGTCTATGTGTACCGGCGCGCCGGCATGGCTTGCTTGGTTTGCGGCTCCAAGGTCCGCACCGAACTGCTCGCCGGTCGCAATCTGTTCTGGTGTGGCCGGTGTCAACGCCGAGGATGACTGATCCTGATCACCGCTGGGTAAGAGGGCTGCCGTGAACAGCGGCACGCGAAGCCAGACTGCCCCACTGGTCGTTGAGCTGTGGTACGCGGAAGCGCCCGACTTAGGTGATCCTCAGCTGCTTCAGGCCTTGCGATCGCAATGGCCAACGACGGAGCTGCAACTGGAGTCGATTGTCGTACCGCATGGTGACCCACCCTCGCCGCTGCTAACAGTGATCATGATGGCCAGCCCGCCGGGGGAGGGTGGCAAGGCGCTGCCCGATGTCGACCAGACCT
>DATHIJ010000522.1:0-9224 GCA_035489975.1 Propionibacteriaceae bacterium
CGTGTCTAACATCCTCGTCCGGCCGGTCACCCTGTCCTTGCGACTTTTCGCCAACATGTTCGCCGGGCACCTGCTAGTGCTGGTGTTCGTGTTGGGCGGGGAGTACCTGCTTCTGCATTCCGAGTCGATCATCAACAAGACCGCCGGTGTGGTCGCCCTGATCTTCAGCATGGCGATCTTCGGCCTGGAGATCTTCGTTCAGTCCCTGCAAGCCTTTATCTTCACCGTTCTCACCGCCCAGTACATCTCCTCGTCCGCGGCCGAGGAGCACTGACCACCACTGGTTTCGGCAGACTCCGCGAAACCCCGTCAAGAAAGAAGTCGCAAATGACTCCAATGGAACTCGTCGGATCCCTCGGCATTGTCGGCTACGGCCTCGCTGCCATCGGCCCCGGAATCGGCGTGGGCTTGATCTTCGGCTCGGTCATCCAGGGCACGGCACGGCAGCCCGAGGCCCGCGGCGCGATGATGGGCACGGCCTGGATCGGCTTCGCGGTGACTGAGGCGCTGGCGATCATCGGCATCGCCCTCGCCTTCGTCTTCGGCGGCCTGTGAGCGAGTGGTCACCATGACCACGCTTCTGATCCCGCTCCAAGGGGAGAATCCGCTGGTCCCGCACCTGTCGGAGGTCATCGCCGCGATTGTGTTCGCGCTGCTGCTGACTTACCTCATCTCCAGGTTCGTGGTGCCGCGGTTCGAGGCCACGTACGACGAGCGCACCGCTGCCATCCAGGGTGGCTTGGAGAAGGCGGAGAAGGCTCAGGAGGCTGCCGATGCGGCTTTGCGCCAGTACAACGAGCAGTTGGCCGAGGCCCGCACCGAAGCGGCCAGGATTCGTGAGGACGCCAAGTCTGAGGGCACGCAGATCCTCGCCGAACTTCGCGAGCAGGCGCAGGCCGAGGTCGCCCGGATCAGGGCCCAGGCAGAGGCTCAGCTCGAAGCCGAGCGCGCCACAGTCATGACTCAGATGCGAGCTGAGATCGGTACGTTGGCGACCACGTTGGCGAGCCGAATCGTCGGCGAGTCGCTCGAGGACGATGAGCGAGCCCGTCGTACGGTCGATCGCTTCCTCGCCGACCTCGAGGGTGAGGGTGAGCGCACGCCCGTGGGCAGGTCATGAATAGGGGCACGAGGCTGTCATGACGGTCGCCAGCGACGCGCGACTGAGTTCGCTCGACCGCATGCTGGATGACAGCCAGGTCGGCGAGACCTTCGCCACCGATATGTTCGCGGTGGTTGACGCGCTGGATTCCTCAGCAACGCTCCGGCGGGCCGTGACCGATCCAGGCACGCCGGAAGGAGCGCGCCGGGGCTTGGTGCATGGGTTGTTCGACGGCAAAGTTGACAGGGCCGTCGCTGATTTCGTGGCGGAGGCGGCGACGCTCCGGTGGGCAGGAGGTCGCACGTTCGCGGCTGCACTGGAGCGGCAGGCCGTACATGCCGTGCTCATCGTCGCAGACCGACGTAGCGACCTGGAGGACACCGAGGACCAGCTCTTTCGGTTCGCTCGGTTCGTGGAGTCCAACCCCGATCTGCGCAATGTGCTGGCGGACCGCTCGATCGATCGCAGCAAGCGGCAGGAACTGGTCGGCGAGCTGCTGAGAGGCCGCGCCACCGACGCAACGATCATGCTCGCGAAGCGCGCCGTGGCCGCTCGTGAGCGGACCTTCGCGAACACCATCGAGGGTTACGTCACGCTGGCCGCCGCACAGAAGAATCGGGTCGTGGCAACCGTCCGCGTCGCCAAGCCGCTTACCTCCGACCAACGGGACCGGCTCCACGCCGCTCTAACCAAGCAGATCGGCCGCGATGTTGCGATCCAGGAGGTCATCGATCCCGACATCCTGGGCGGGGTTCGGGTCGAGCTCGGCGACGAAGTGTTTGAAGGTACCGTCGTGGATCGGCTCGAGGCGGCCCGACGGCTTTTTGGATAGCACGGCTCGTAGATCAACAATTGAACACATTCACCTCCGAGATAAAGCAGAAAGCGCAGACGATGGCAGAACTTACGATTCGTCCAGAGGAAATCCGCGAAGCACTTGATCGCTTCGTCCGGAGCTACGCGCCGGAGACGGCCAGCCGCGAGGAAGTCGGAACGGTCGTCACATCCGGTGACGGCATCGCGCGGGTCGAGGGCCTGCCATCGGCGATGGCCAACGAGCTGCTCGAGTTCGAGAACGGGACTCTCGGCATCGCCCTGAACCTTGACGTCCGGGAGATCGGTGTCGCCGTTATGGGCGAATCACTGGGGATCGAGGAGGGCCAGGTTGTCAAGCGCACCGGCGACATCCTTTCGGTTCCGGTCGGCGACGGATACCTCGGACGTACCGTCGACGCGTTGGGCAACCCGATCGACGGGCTCGGCGAGATCACCGACATCGACGAGCGTCGCGCGCTCGAGTTGCAGGCCGCCGGTGTGATGGATCGACAAGGGGTCAATCAGCCGCTGCAGACCGGAATCAAGGCCATCGACGCGATGATCCCAATCGGTCGTGGTCAGCGGCAGTTGATCATCGGCGACCGCAAGACCGGCAAGACCGCCATTGCCGTCGACACGATCATCAACCAGAAGAGCGCCTGGGACAGCGGCGATCCGGAACAGCAGGTGCGCTGCATTTACGTCGCGATCGGCCAGAAGGGCTCGACCATCGCTGCCGTTCGCGGAGTGCTAGAAGAGGCCGGTGCGCTCGAATACACCACGATCGTCGCCGCCCCCGCGTCAGACCCGGCTGGCTACAAGTACGTTGCGCCGTACACCGGCTCGGCCATAGGGCAGCACTGGATGTATCAGGGCAAGCACGTGCTGATCATCTTCGACGACCTGACCAAGCAGGCCGAGGCGTACCGCGCCATGTCGCTGCTGCTGCGCCGTCCGCCCGGCCGTGAGGCGTACCCGGGCGACGTGTTCTACCTGCACAGCCGCCTGCTGGAGCGCTGTGCGAAGCTCTCCGATGAGCTGGGCGCCGGCTCGATGACTGGCCTACCGATCATCGAGACCAAAGCCAATGACGTGTCGGCTTATATCCCTACCAACGTCATTTCGATCACTGATGGCCAGATCTTCTTGCAGTCCGACCTCTTCAATGCCAATCAGCGACCAGCTATCGACGTTGGTATCTCCGTGTCCCGTGTCGGTGGCGCCGCGCAGATCAAGGCAATGAAGAATGTCGCTGGCTCACTCAAGCTGGAGCTCGCCCAGTACCGCGACATGCAGGCCTTCGCTATGTTCGCCTCCGACCTTGACGCGACGACCCGCCGCCAGCTCGATCGGGGCGGGCGCTTGGTCGAGCTGCTCCGCCAGCCGCAGTACTCGCCGTATCCGGTGGAAGAGCAAGTCGTCTCAGTCTGGGCCGGTATTCAAGGTCTGATGGATGAGGTTCCGGTTGACGACGTGCTGCGCTTCGAGCGCGAGCTGCTGGACCACCTGCGTCACCAGAGCAGCGTGCTCCGCAACATCCGGGAGACCAAGACGTTCGACGACGACACTGCGGCAGCGCTACGGGAGCAGATTGCTGAGTTCAAGAAGGGGTTCCAGACCTCGGAGGGCAAGTTGCTCGCCGGCCGCGAGGAGCATGTCGCGTTGGAGGAAGAGGACGTCACGCAAGAGCAAATCGTGAGGCAGAAGCGTGGCTAGCACTCGCCGAACGTCGGGGATCGACTAGCGCGATGCGCGAGGGGAGGGTTAGATGCCAGCAAGTCTGCGTCAGCTAAGACAGCGCCGCACCTCGGTAACGACCATCAAGAAGGTCACCCGGGCGATGGAGCTTATTGCAGCCTCGAGAATCATCAAGGCACAACAGCGCGCCAAATCGGCTGCTCCGTATGCGCGGGAGCTGACCAGGGCTGTGTCCGCCGTGGCGACGTTCTCAAACGTTGACCATCCGTTGACCACCGAGGCAGAGAACCCGACCAGGGCGGCGGTACTGCTGATCACCTCTGACCGCGGCTTGGCCGGCGCCTATTCCTCGTCGGTGATCAAGGAGGGCGAACAGCTGAACCAGATGCTGCGGCAGGGGAACAGGCAGCCTGTGCCCTACCTGGCTGGCCGGAAGTCGATCGCGTTTTACGGATTCCGGCGTCGTAATGTGGCCGCCAAGTGGGAGGGTTTCTCCGACGCGCCGACCTACGCCCACGCCCGCGAGATCGCCGACACGCTGATTGAGGCGTTCCTGACGCCAACGGAGGAGGGCGGAGTGGATGAGATCCACGTGGTCTACACCCGTTTCGTGTCCATGCTTACGCAGCGTGCCGAAGTGATCCGGATGCTGCCACTGGAGGTTGTGGAGGGCGAAGAGCCGCCGCCCAGTGATGAGATCCTTCCGCTGTACGATTTCGAGCCGGATGCTGAGACCGTGCTGGACGAGCTGTTGCCGCTGTATGTCGCCAGCCGCATTCACTACTGCCTGCTTCAGGGGGCCGCCTCGGAGCTGGCCAGCCGGCAGAAGGCGATGAAGTCAGCAACCGACAACGCGCAGCAGCTGATCGAGCGTCTGACCCGCGAAGCCAACCAAGCCCGGCAGGCCGAAATCACCCAGGAAATCTCCGAGATCGTCGGCGGAGCGAGTGCCCTTGCCGAGGCAACTGCCGCCGCGGACTGACGTCGCACCATCGAATGACCAGCCACCCACCGAGGACGAATGAGGAAATCAGATGACCGCCACGATTGAAGAAACAGACACCGAAGCCCCGTCGGGCGGCATCGGCCGCGTCTCTCGGGTCATCGGCCCGGTGGTCGATGTTGAATTTCCCGTCGACCAGATGCCCGACATCTACAACGCGCTGACGGTCGAGACCACCGTGGGTGGTGAGACCCGCAGCATGACGATGGAGGTTGAGCTACACATCGGCGACAACCTCGTTCGGGCCATTGCACTGAAGCCAACCGACGGCATGCAGCGAGGCACGGAGGTGCGGGACACGGGGCAGCCGATCTCAGTGCCTGTTGGCGACATCACCAAGGGTCACGTGTGGAACGTGACTGGCGACGTGCTCGATGTCGATCCGTCGACCATCGAGATCAGCGAGATACAGGGCGCGCCAAATGGCCGCTGGCCGATCCACCGTCCAGCGCCGAAGTTCGACCAGTTGGAGTCGAAGACCGAGATGTTGGAGACCGGCATCAAGGTGCTCGATCTGCTCACCCCGTACGTGACCGGCGGCAAGATCGGCCTGTTCGGCGGCGCCGGCGTCGGCAAGACGGTGCTCATCCAGGAGATGATCTACCGCATCGCCCACAACTTCGGTGGCACTTCGGTGTTCGCCGGCGTGGGCGAGCGCACCCGTGAGGGCAACGACCTGATCCATGAGATGGCCGAGGCAGGTGTGTTCAAGGACACTGCGCTGGTGTTCGGTCAGATGGACGAGCCCCCGGGAACCCGGCTGCGGGTCGCCCTCTCGGCGCTGACGATGGCGGAGTACTTCCGCGATGTGCAGGGCCAGGACGTGCTGCTCTTCATCGATAACATCTTCCGGTTCACCCAGGCAGGCTCGGAGGTTTCGACCTTGCTGGGTCGGATGCCTTCGGCTGTTGGGTACCAGCCGAACCTGGCCGACGAGATGGGCCAGCTGCAGGAGCGGATCACCTCGACCCGCGGGCACTCCATCACCTCGATGCAGGCGATCTATGTGCCGGCCGATGATTACACCGACCCGGCCCCGGCCACGACGTTCGCTCACCTGGACGCCACCACAGAGCTTTCCCGCGAGATCGCCTCCCGTGGTCTCTACCCGGCAGTGGATCCGCTGAGCTCGACCAGTCGCATCCTCGACCCGCAGTACATCGGGCGGCAGCATTACGACGTGGCGGTGCGTGTCAAGCAGATTCTGCAACGCAACAAGGAGCTGCAGGACATCATCGCGATCCTGGGCGTCGACGAGTTGTCCGAAGAAGACAAGATCGTGGTCAACCGCGCCCGTCGCCTCCAGCAGTTCCTGAGCCAGAACACCTACATGGCCGAGAAGTTCACCAACATCCCAGGGTCGACGGTGCCGCTCAGCGAGACCATCGAGTCGTTCCGCATGGTCTGTGACGGCGAAGTTGATCATATTGCGGAGCAGGCATTCTTCAACGTGGGCGGCATGGACGACGTCGAGCGCCGGTGGTCGGAGCTGCAGAAGGAAGGCTGACGATGGAAGGATCAAGAGGCGCGCAGGGAATGGAGCGGTATGGCTGAACCCATGCAAGTGGAAGTCGTTTCGGCCGACCGTGTGGTCTGGTCCGGCAAGTCTTCCAACATCATTGCCAAGACCGTCGAGGGTGAGATCGGCATCTTGCCAGGTCATGAACCGATGCTCGGCGTACTGGTGCCCAGCGCGGTGGTGATCTTCTGCGAAGACAACCCCACCCGGGAGATCATCGCCGTGGAGGGCGGCTTCATCTCCGTCTCTCAGGGTCGAGTCTCGATCTTGAGTGAATACGCCCGGATGGCCGACGAGATCACGGTCGCACAAGCCGAGAAGGAGCTCGCAGAGGCGCAAAGAATCCTCGATTCAGGTGACGGCGGCGACGAGGATCGAAAGCATTTCCAGCGTGCGGAGGCACAACTTCGCGCGGCGCAAAAAGCGCAGTAGGGTCGCTGCTACACACACGCGTGCGATCTGAGGACGTTCATGCACGGCTGGCTCGGGGTCATTCAGATCCTCGGCGTGCTCGCCGCCCTGGTGGCCATAAGCCTGCTGATGCTCACTGTCCGCCGTCGTTGGCTGGATCGTCTCGGTGGCACCTTCGACTGCAGCGTTCGCCTGCGGATCAGGACTCCGGGCGCCGGGTGGGTGCTCGGGGTCGGGCGTTATAGCGAGGGAATCCTGGAGTGGTTCAGATTCTTCTCCTACTCGCTACGACCGCGAATGGTCTTCCCACGACGTAACGTCCGCGTGCTGGAGACCCGGATGCCGGATCCCGTCGAGGCGGTCGCACTGAACACAGACGAAAAGGTGCTCCGCCTGGAGATGCACAATAGTGGGGCCGAAAGTGAATGGGAGCTTGCGATGAGCGAGGACTCACTGACCGGCCTGCTGAGTTGGTTGGAAGCGGCCCCCCCAGGCGTACGCCGATTCGAATAACCCTCCCGACTCCTGATTGCCGCCCCTATTGCCGCCCTCTTATCGACGCCTCCTCTCGCAGAAACCTATGTAAACCCAGGTTCCCGACGCTCTGCACACTTTGCAACATGTGTGAAGCGTCAGGAGAGTGGGTTAACCCAGTTTTCTTCACCAAACCTGTGGCTCCCGTGTCGAGCGGCCTGGCCCACTCGGGGGCAGAATCCCTAGCCCTTGGTCGCGAATGCTGCGTCGAAAGAGGCAGTCGAGGGCTGGATGCCGTTCATACTCCTGATGAAGTCGAGGGCTTCGGGTGCGCCGTCGAGCCGGTCCATGCCGGCGTCCTCCCATTCGATGGAGATGGGGCCGGCGTAACCGATGTGGTTGAGCATCCGGAAGATATCTTCCCAGCGCGTATCGCCGTGGCCGGTGGAGATGAAGTCCCAACCCCGTCGCGGGTCCGCCCACGGGAGATGCGAGGACAGCCGGCCGTTGCGGCCATTGTTCATCCTGATCTTGGTGTCCTTGCAGTCCACGTGATAGATGCGATCCCGGAAATCCCACAAGAAGCCGACGTAGTCGAGGTCTTGCCAGACCATGTGTGACGGATCGAAGTTGAGGCCGAAGCCGGGCCGATTCCCGATGGCCTCCAATGTTGCGACCGTCGACCAATAGTCGTACGCGATCTCGCTGGGATGGACCTCGTGCGCGAAGCGGACTCCGACCTCGTCGAACACGTCAATGATCGGGTTCCACCTGTCGGCAAAGTCTGAATAGCCCGCCTGGATGATCTTGTCGTCGACGGGCGGGAACATAGCCACGTAGTGCCAGATGGCCGAGCCGGTGAATCCGACAACGGTGTTGACGCCGAAGGCCGCAGCAGCGCGCGCGGTGGTCTTGATCTCCTCGGCAGCCCGCTGCCGAACGCCCTCGGCATCACCGTCGCCCCAAACCCGAGGGTTGACCATGTTCTTGTACCGATCGTCGATGATCGCCTCACACACCGCTTGGCCGTTGAGGTGATTGGATATCGCCCAACAGCCGAGCCCGTGCTGTTCGAGGATGTCTCTGCGGCCCTGCAGATAACCGTCGTCGTCAACGGCTTTGACGACGTCGAAATGATCACCCCAACAGGCAATCTCGAGCCCGTCGTAACCCCACGCCGCAGCGAGCCGGCACACTTCTTCGAATGGCAGGTCCGCCCACTGCCCGGTGAACAACGTGACCGGCCTCGGCTGTATCGGCTCGGCCTTGCCAGTGGCTTCCTTGAGACGACCGGTGTCATCGAACATCGCAATCCTCCTCTTTGGGGGCTTAAGGATTTGGTTGAGGTTAGCCTTCTCTAGCCGAGCCGTGGCTTCGCTCACCCCCCGGTACCCACAGCACATCGCCGTTCGGCCCGTTGACGACTCGGGTGAGGATGAACAGCAGATCCGAGAGCCGGTTGAGGTAGGTGATCGCCAGCGTGCTGACCCCGCCTGGCAGCTGGGGGTCTGCGACAGCGTCGGTTCCGTAGGCCCGAACGGCGGCCCAAGCTGCACGCTCGGCCCGCCGCACCACCGTACGCGCCAGGTGCAGTTGGGCAGCGGCCGGTGAACCGCCAGGGAGGATGAATGACTTCAAGTTCAGTAGCGGGTTAGCGAACTCATCACACCAGGCCTCCAGGCGGTCGATGTATTGCTGCGTGATGCGTAGCTCAGGTACTGGATTGGCTGAGTTGGGCGCTCGTAGTGGGGTCGAAAGATCAGCTCCGAGGTCGAACATCTCGTTCTGGACGCTCCGGAGCACTGCGGCCACATCGTCCGGCAGGCCACCAGCTGCAAGCGCGACCCCGATCGCCGAGTTGGCCTCGTCCACGTCTCCGTAGGCTGCAACCCGCGGATCGGTCTTGCTGACTGGAGAAAGATCGGAAAGTTGAGTCTGTCCGGCATCGCCTGTACGGGTGTAAATGCGGGTCAGCCGAACCATGATCACACCCTACGCAGATGGTCCTGTACGGTACGGCTCGGGTGTTGACAACTTCGTGGTGGAAGGCTTGTCGCTGCCGGGAAGCGCCGTCGCGCTGTGGCACAGTACAACGGTGAACCTGCTGGGAGGATCGGTCTCGCGCGCCGCCCACCGCGCAATCGCAGCCATCGTGGTCGGCGTTGCGGTGCTGATAAGCGGCTGCGGTCAGATCCCGAGCC
>DATHIJ010000523.1:0-2433 GCA_035489975.1 Propionibacteriaceae bacterium
CTCCTCCCCATGGCGATCTCGGCTCCGTGGATCCTTGGCTGATCCCCATCTACGGGTCGAGGTCTGCTTCGGACCGCTCAGCGAAATTAATCGCGAGGGCTTGGGTAACCGGTCGCGCCGGGCCGAAGTCCCGATCATCCCAGCGCTCAACTGCCTGGACGTCGCGCATTGAGGAGGTAAGGAACACCTCGTCTGCCCGCTTGGCCTCGTCGAGGCTGAGGTCTCGCTCCTCGACCGAGCTCCACTCCATGATCAACTCCCTGGTGATGCCGGCCAGCGGGCCGGAGCTCAGCGGCGGTGTGATGATCGCGTCTCCAAACACCAAAAAGATGTTGCTGCCTGTCCCCTCGCAGACACGACCTGAGGTGTTGAGGAAGATCGCCTCGCTGGCGTCATTTTGCGCCGCGTAGCCAAGTGCACGAACGTTTTCCGCGTACGAGATCGACTTCACACCGGCAAGCGCACCGTGTTCGTTGCGCGTCCAGGGGGCAGTCACGATCGAGGCAAGCGGCGCCGCAGCATCCGCTGGCGCCAGCGCGGCGATCAAAGTCGGCGAGCCGTACGCCGCCTCCGATCCGAGTGGTCCACGCCCGCCGGTGTAGGTGATCCGCAGCTTGCCGCGCCCGAACTCGAAGCCGTCCAGGACGGCGTCGATCGCCTCGCGAATCTGCCCGTGATCGGGGGCCGGAAGGTGCAACGCGGCTGCCGAGCGACTCAGGCGATCCAGGTGCCGCCGTACGGCGAATGCGCCAAGCTCGGTCACCTTGAGGGTCTCGAATACGCCGTCTCCAACGACCAGGCCGTGATCAGTTGCGGCGATCGTGGCCTGCCGCGGATCGTCGTAAACGCGGCCGTCCAACCAAATCCTGAGCTGCTCGGTCAGGGCTTGTGGGGCAGATGCGGTGAGTTGCACCACGTCAGGTTACCGGCCCATGGTGATCATGGTTCGCTATTCAGTGCACGCCCGTGCTGCCCACGTTTGGACTCCGGCCTTAGCCTCGGCTATGGTTTCAGATCGCACCCGAGCCGGTGGTTGCAGGATGCGCGGACGTGGCTCAGCTGGTAGAGCATCACCTTGCCAAGGTGAGGGTCGCGGGTTCGAATCCCGTCGTCCGCTCGGAGCGAGTCTCGCCCAGTCCCTATGGGGAGAAGTGTTTCCTGGTGGAGTGGCCGAGAGGCGAGGCAACGGACTGCAAATCCGTGTACACGGGTTCAAATCCCGTCTCCACCTCGGGCGATTGGCGCAGTGGGAGCGCGCTTCCCTGACACGGAAGAGGTCACTGGTTCAAATCCAGTATCGCCCACCAGCATCATCCCTGGTCAGACGGGCTTTGCGACAGCCTCGACGCCCGCGCTGTTTTCATGTCGTTGGCCTTGCTAGTCAAACTGCTAGTCTGATCGACCAGCTCGACGGCCACCGAACAAGGCATCCATGGCCGTCGCTCCACGGCTCAACACCGGCCGAAGCTCCTTGCGATAGACCTTCTCAGTGACACTCGTGCTGGCATGGCCCACTAGGTGCGAAATGTCCTCGATCGGCACGCCCGAGCTGGAGAGCAGCGAGACGAAACTGTGCCGCAACTCGCGGGGCGTCCACTCCGAAGCCTCCAGTCCGGCTGCAGCCGCCACGGTCCGGAAGGCACGCCGCACATTGGCCGCGTCGAGCTCGGTGCCGTACCGAGTGGCGAACACCAGATCGTTGTCAACCCACCGCTGCCCGATCCGAATCCTCTGGGCCAGCTGGCGTTGTCGGTGTTCGCGGAGCGCGTCGACGCAGAGCGCCGGCAGCTCCAAGGTTCGGCGGGATCGCTTCGTCTTTGTCTCACCACCTGCCCGCACGGACCGCCACAGCTGAATGCTCGGCGGCGTCGGCGGCAGACTGCTCACATCACCTTCCAGATCCACGTGACTCCAGGTGAGCGCCCTCAGTTCCTCCGTACGTGCACCTGTGAGCAGTGAGACCACGATGTATGCCTGCATCGACGTGCCCTCGGCGGCCATCAGAAGTCGACTCGCCTGCTCAAAACTCAGCGACTTTGACGGGCGTCCGACCGTGCCCTTCGGCGCCTCGCACAACAGCGCCACGTTCCGCTGCACCAGATCACGAGCCTGCGCCCGCCGAATCGACTGACGCAAAATCGACAGCAGCTTGGCCAGGGTGTCCGTGCTCACCCCCTTGCTCTCCCCTGTAAGCCAACGGTCGACCTCATCGGCCGTCAGCTCCGCCAGCCGACGAGACCCCAAGGCCGGCAGCACATGCCGCCGAGCGAGGATCGTCCTGTTCCTTACTGTGCTGCGATCCCGCCCCGCCAGACCATGCTCCAGCCATGACTCGACCGCTTGCCGCACGGTGTAGTCGCGGCGACCGGCCGGTAAACCATCATCCCGGGCACGCTGTGCCTCCCGCAGCTTGGCCTTTGCCTCGGTCTTTGT
>DATHIJ010000524.1:0-5155 GCA_035489975.1 Propionibacteriaceae bacterium
GAGTCGTTCACCGGCGCCGCCAGCTGCGCCGGCGCCACTGTCCCCGACCCCGGTCACAGTGCCGAGGGGTCGGGTATTCGACGATGAGCTCGACATCCCTGACTTCCTCAAGTGACGCGTGTCGGGCCCAATCATCAAGATGTCGGGACGGTAATCTCGGCACCAAATAGACGCGCTGACCGCGGAGCAGGTGTGTCGCAGATTCGAGGCGGATGAGATGGCGGAACGACTGAAGCGTGCAGCAGCCTGGCTGGGCTTGGTCACCGACGATCGGTACGCGGACTATGACGACGCTTCCGAGTTTGAAGAGTTGACCGAAGGCGCCAGCTCAGCTGAGGCATTCGACACACCAGCTAAGGCCGCGACCGTGACTCCTCTTGAAAGCCGGCGTACGGCCTCCGTGGCAGCGGCCGCCAGCACGACTCTCGCTTCTCACCTTCGGACGGCCGATGTGTCTCGGATAACCACAGTTCATCCCCGCACGTACAACGAGGCTCGCGTGGTAGGCGAGCACTTCCGCGAAGGCGTGCCGGTCATCATGAACCTGACCGACATGGAGGACGTCGACGCCAAGCGACTTGTTGATTTCGCTGCTGGTCTCATCTTTGGTCTGCGTGGCAGTATCGAACGCGTCACCAGCAAGGTGTTCCTGCTCTCGCCGCACGACGTAACCGTGGCAGCGGAGGACAAGGAGCGGATTGCGGGCGGGTTCTTCAACCAGAGCTAGCTGAGAGCCTCGACCCACTGGTCCCTACGCCTAGGCTTGTGGCACGCGTAGTACACCGAAGCAAACAGACAGGCCTCAACCGTGGTTGCCGTGGGACTCATCATCAACTGGATGTTATGGATCTTCCTGCTGATCCTGTTCGCACGGATGATTCTGTCCTGGGTCCCGGTGCTCGTCCGTGACTGGGAACCAAGGGGACCGATGCTGGTCTTCGCTGAGATCATCTACTCCATCACCGACCCGCCGCTCCGGCTGCTCCGCAAGGTTCTCAAGCCGGTCAGGGTCGGCAACATGATGCTCGATTTGGCCTTCATCGGGCTTGCAATCCTGGTCAGTATCTTGATGCAGATCAACCGCAGCGTGTTCCTCTAACTTTCCCCGCCGTCATATTCGCTTGGCTGTGCGCCCAGGGCAAATTGGGTACGGTAGGGCGGGTGAGGCGGCCGGCCCCACTGAGATCGATAGATACCGAGGTGCACGATGACGCTGACGCTCGACGACGTCCGCAACAAGCGGTTTCGGATGGCCCGCAAGTCTGGCTACGAGGTCTTAGAAGTTGACGAGTTCGTCGACGAGGTCGAGGAAAGCTTCGCGCAGCTGGTTGAGGAGAACCAGAACCTGAAGAAGCAGGTGCAAGCTCTCAAGGCCGCACCTCCGGTCGCCGCTCCGGCTCCCCGTACGATGGCCCCGGCCCCCACGGTTCAGCCACCTGCTCCGCGGCAGCCAGCTCCGCCACCACAGCCGACGTCCGGCACGATCGTGGTCACGACTGGGAAGGAAGCCAGCGCAGCCGTCGTGCGGCTCGTCGAGATGTCGACCGAGCAGGCCGAACGCCTGGTGGGAGAGGCAACCGACGACGCCAATCGGATCCGGGAGGAAGCAAACCGGACCGCGCACCAGCTCACGACGGATGCCCGAACGCGAGCGGAGCGAGTCGAGTCAGAGGCTCGGGTCAACGCGGAGCGGCTTCAGGCTGATGCGCTCAGCCGCGCCGAGAAGCTCGATCGGGAGATTGAAGGTCGTCGCGGTGAGATGTTCGGCGATCTAGAGAAGCAGCGCGACGACCTCACCGCAGCCGTCGGAGCGCTTCGCAACTTCGAAGCGGCCTATCGCACCAACCTCGCCAGCCATCTGCGGCGGCAGATCGAGACGCTGGAGTCCGGCCGAGCTGAGCCGGGCGAAGTGCCCGACGTCATACGTGAGCTCAAGCCGACAGAGAGCAACGCAAACGGGACGGCTCAGCCAGGCGAGCATGGTCCAATCGATCAGCCGCAGCGCGAAGACGCTCCGAGCTTCAGCCGAGGTGGTTCACCGAGCAACACCCCGCGCCTTGACGCCCTTCTGGGGGATCAACGCTGAGCTGGCTGCAGCAATAGTCATACGCCACGGGGCCCGCTTCGGCGGGCCTCTTGGCGTATGCCGGAGTTCAAAACTTTGCACTGCCGCAAATTCAGCGAGAAATCAGCGCGGGTCGTTGAAGAAAGTGCTTTTGCGGCCTAATGTCTGCGTCACTTAACCTTCCAGCGGGGCTGACCAAGAAATGGGGAACCCATGACCACCGCTAAATCTAGAGCTGCGACCACCCCCGCAGCCGAGAACGGCGGTCGCACCACCACCAGTCGGAAGGCCTCGGCGAAGGCCGCACCAACGGTGCATGCGGTACCAGTGGAACATCAAGACAAACCAGCAAAACCGATGAATCCGAAGTCGTTGCCGGTCCGCCCCGGCG
Source organism: Propionibacteriaceae bacterium (assembly GCA_035489975.1). Taxonomy (GTDB): domain Bacteria; phylum Actinomycetota; class Actinomycetes; order Propionibacteriales; family Propionibacteriaceae; genus Microlunatus. The sequence continues at coordinate 2,457 of DATHIJ010000524.1, forward strand.
AAGATCCTTGGACGAAGGCTGAGCTCAATGAGGTCAAGCAGGCGTTGACCGAAGACATCGCCCGCTTCCAGAGTCAGATTGAGATTTCAACCGCTGAACTGGTGGGACTGCTGCGTGACGGGAGTGAGGGCGCCGGCCGGGATCCAGCTGACGTGGGCTCTGCCAACTTCGAGCGCGACGCCGAGATGTCGTTGGCCAACAACGCACGGGAAATGCTGGAGCAGTCTCGCCTCGCGCTGCGGCACATCGAGCTCGGCACGTATGGCAGCTGCGACAACTGCGGGCAGCCGATCGGCAAGGGCCGGTTGCAGGCATTCCCTCGCGCCACCTTGTGTGTGACGTGCAAGCAGCGCGAGGAACGGCGATAAGCCTAGTCGGCGGCACCCGCCCGGTCGAGCGACGACGCTGGCGCCTCCTGGTAGCCATCGTCGCTGTTGCCGGGCTGACGATTGATCTTCTCACCAAGATCATTGCGGTGACCCAGCTGGAGCCGCTTGCTCCGGTTCGGCTCCTGGGCGGACTGCTCACATTGCGGCTGATTCGCAACCCCGGCGCTGCTTTCAGCCAAGGTCAGCGTTTCACCTACGTTTTCGCGATTGCCGCTATAACAGTCCTTTGCTTCGTGATCATCAAATTGGTGCCGAGGATCGGCCATCCTGCCTGGGCGGTGGCCATTGGGCTGTTGTGCGCTGGTGTTGCAGGAAACCTGACTGACCGGTTGTTCCGTCCCCCAGGGGTGCTCCGCGGCCACGTGATCGACTTTCTGGAACTGCCATACTGGCCGGTCTTCAACGTGGCTGACATGTGCATCACAGCAGGCGCGATCTTGATCATTTACCTGTCAGTGGTGAAAGGAATTTCGATCACTGGCGAGCGCCACGTCCGGTCAGGGCGGCGAGATTCCGGCGACGACGGTGATCATGATCGGAGCACGATCGCTCGTGGCTGAGCGAAAAGTGCTGCTCGTTCCTGATGGATTGAACGGCGAGCGGGTTGACGCTGCCGTGGCGCGCATGCTCGGGATTCCGCGGAGCAGGGTTGTGGAGCTGATTGGGACCGGGCACGTACTCCTTGACGGTAGCGAGATCAACAAGTCCGACCGGGTCAGCGTCGGCTCGATGCTGGAGGTGGAGCTCCCCGACCATCCGCGGATCGTCGAGGTGCGCCCGCAGCAAACAGAAGGTGTTGTCATCGTGCACGATGACAACGACATTGTCGTGATCGACAAACCGGTCGGCGTCGCGGCTCACCCGAGCCTGGGCTGGAGCGGACCCGACGTCCTCAGCCACCTCGCCGGAGCCGGCTACCGAATCTCGACGTCCGGGGTGCCCGAGCGGCGCGGCATCGTGCAGCGGCTGGACGTTGGCACCTCCGGGTTGATGGTCGTCGCCAAGAGCGAACGCGCGTACACGATCTTGAAACGAGCATTCCGGTCGCGGAGCGTCGACAAGATCTACCACGCGCTGGTGCAAGGCCATCCGGATCCATTTAACGGCACTATCGAAGGGCCGATCGGGCGGGATCCTGGGGCGGACTACAAGATGGCGGTGATGCACGGGGGGCGGCACAGCGTCACTCACTACACAACCCTGGAAGCATTTGTCGCGGTCACCTTGCTCGAAATCAAGCTGGAAACCGGCCGGACACATCAGATCCGGGTTCACATGGCAGCGATTCGCCATCCTTGCGTCGGCGATCGGATGTACGGGGCCGACCCGGCCCTGGCGGCCAAGCTCGGTCTGGAACGGCAGTGGTTACATGCAGTCCGCCTCGGTTTCGTGCACCCGACATCTGGTGAGGAGATGCAGTTCGAGTCCCCGTACCCGGCTGATCTTCAGCATGCCCTGGACGCAGTCCATCCCTGGTAGGACCAGTGCTTGATCGGTCTCCCGGCGCCCGGACAACTTCGCTAGGGTCAACAGCGTGCGTAGAGCCAAGATTGTGTGCACGCTCGGACCGGCCTCCTCGACTCCTGAGCGCCTATCGGAGCTGGTGGCCGCGGGAATGGATGTCGCACGACTCAACATGAGTCATGGCGACTATGCCGACCACCTGAGGAATCTGCGCGGCGTCCGCGAGGCGGCGGAGAGTGCCGGGCGACCGGTCGGTGTGCTAGCCGACCTGCAGGGTCCAAAAATCCGGCTTGGCCGGTTCGCCAACGGCAAGGAGAAGCTGCACGTCGGCGCTGAGTTCGCGATCACGATCGAGGCCGTCGAAGGCACGGTCGAGCGTTGCTCCACCACCTACAAAGGCCTTCCCGGAGATGTCCGACCGGGAGACCTGATCTTGATCGACGATGGCCGGATAGCCTTGCGCGCCATAGAGATCACCGAGACTGACGTGATCACCGAGGTGACGGTCGGCGGGTCGGTCAGCAACAACAAGGGCATCAATCTGCCTGGCGTCGGTGTGAGCGTCCCCGCGATGAGCGAGAAAGACACTGAGGATCTACGCTGGGCGCTGCGCAACGGAGTCGACATGGTGGCGTTGTCATTTGTTCGCAGCGCCGAGGACATCAAGCCAGTCCATGAGGTCATGGATTCCGAAGGTCGTCGAATACCGGTGATCGCCAAGATGGAAAAGCCCCAGGCGGTCGAGAACCTGAACGAGATCATCGATGCCTTTGACGCATTCATGGTCGCGCGTGGCGATCTTGGTGTGGAGCTGCCGCTGGAAGAGGTGCCGCTGGTCCAGAAGCA